>CALUUV010000066.1 GCA_944324055.1 Candidatus Gastranaerophilales bacterium
CGTTCATCATTATTAAAGAATAAACGAATATCATCTATCGCATACTTAAGCATTGATAAACGTTCAATTCCCATTCCGAATGCAAAGCCTGTATAAACTTCAGGGTCAATACCAACACCTTTTAATACATTGACATCAACCATACCACAGCCAAGAACTTCTAGCCAGCCTGTACCACTACAAGTTCTACAACCTTTACCTTGGCACATTATACATTGAACATCAACCTCAGCTGATGGTTCAGTAAATGGGAAGAAACTACTTCTAAATCTTGTTGGACGTGCTGAACCAAAATATATTCTGATAAACTCGTTCAATACACCTTTTAAATCACCAAATGTAATGTCTTTATCTACATATAAACCTTCAATTTGGTGGAAGAAATTATTTTTTCTTGCATTAACTGTTTCGTTTCTATAAACTCTACCTGGTGCAATAACTTTTATTGGTGGAGTCATATTTTCCATTGATCTAATCTGAGCATTAGATGTTTGACTTCTTAAAACAGTATTTGGCGCAAGTTTTGTGAAGAATGTATCTTGAACATCTCTAGCTGGGTGGTTCTTTGGTACATTCAACATATCAAAGTTATAATATTCTGTTTCAACTTCTGGAGCATACTCTGTTGGAACAAGAGAAAAGCCTAAAGTTTGGAATATAGAAACAATTTCATTTGTTGTTGAAGTAATAGGATGAACTTTACCACGAGCAATATATTTACTTGGTAAAGTTATGTCAATCTTTTCTTGTTTTAATTTTTCATCTAATTCTTTTCTATAAAAGATTTCAGATTTTTCTTTTAGAGCAGCCTCAAGTTTTTGAGTAATCTCATTAGCCAAAGCTCCTACTATCTTCTTATCTTCAACAGACAGATCCTTTAAACCTTTTTTTATTGAGTTAAACTCACCTTTACGACTTAAATATTTTAATTTTACATCTTCTAAATCTGCACTTGATTGTGCATTTTCAATATCTTTGCTTGCTAATTCATAAATACTGTTTAATTTATCTTTCATATCTTCCTCGATTTTATAATTTATACAAATTCGTTATATTTTCTTTCATGTTCAACTGTCGTATTTGTACCATGACCAACATATAATATTGTATCACCATCAAGAGTAAATACTTTATTTTTAATAGTTTGAACAAGTTGAGTATAATTTCCACCTGGTAAATCAGTACGCCCAACACTTTCTAAGAAAATAGTATCACCTGAAAACATCATTCCATCTACCAAATAACCAACACCACCTTGTGTATGTCCTGGAAGATGAATAACATCTATTTTTGTTTTTCCAAGGTATATTTCTTCGCCCTCTTCTATATATTTATCAATTTCAGGATGTTCAAAAGGTTGCATTCCAACAGAAATCATAAAAGCATCGGATTCATCAACTAAATCCTTATCATCCTTATGCATATATACCTTTGGACCAAATTCTTTTTTAACTTTAGGAACGCCCATTATATGATCAAAATGGCCATGAGTTAATAATATATACTTTAATTTTGCATCATACTCTTTTAAAACAGAGTCTAATTCACTAATATAATCAGTACAATCTATAAGTGCAGCTTCTTTTGATTCTTCATCAATTAGAAGATAATTATTATTAGCCATGAAACTTTCTACAAATTGTCTAACTATCATTTTCTAACAACCTCAAATATTTCCTTGCACTTAGTAAATACTTTCTCTGCATCATTTAATGACAACATATTAGGGCCATCACATAACGCACAATCCGGATTAGGATGAACTTCAAAGAATAAAACATCAGCACCGGCAGCCATCGCACAATTTGCTAGTAAAGGAACAAATCTTCTATCCCCACCAGTACTATCTCCATTTGAACCAGGCATTTGAACGCTATGCGTAGCATCGAATACAACTGGATAACCAAATTGTTTCATAATCATAATAGATCTAAAATCAGAAACTAAATTGTTATAACCAAAAGTTGTTCCTCTATCTGTCAACATTATTTTATTATTTCCTGAATCAACAACTTTTTGAACAAGAGATTTCATTTGTTCTGGTGCTAAAAATTGACCTTTTTTAATATTAACAATTTTACCAGTCTGACCTGCCGCAACCAACAAATCTGTTTGACGACATAAAAAAGCTGGTATCTGTAAAATATCTGCAACTTCTGAAACAGGTTTTGCTTGTTCAGGAGTATGAATATCAGTAACAATTGGTAAATTATATTTATCTTTTACCAATTTTAGCATTTCTAACCCTTTATCCATACCAGGGCCTCTGAATGAAGTAATAGATGAACGATTAGCTTTATCAAATGATGATTTAAAAACATAGTTTATATCAAGTTTTTGACATATTTGTTTTAAAGCATCAGCAGTTTCATCTAAAATAGATTGAGATTCTATTGCACAAGGACCTGCTAAGATAGTTAGTTTTTTATTATCCCCGATTAAAAAATTGTTTAATTCTAAAGCCATATGAAAATTATATTTAAAAAATACTAGATTTACAACTTTGTACACCTTTAATATGAAAAAATTTTACCTTAATTTTTGTTAGTGTTACGATATTAATATGGCTATTTCTTACGAAGAAGTTATATCACAGATTAAGGATAGGTTAGATATCGTTGATGTTATATCTCAGAAGGTTGTTCTTAAAAAATCAGGAGCAAACTATTGGGGTCTTTGTCCGTTTCATAATGATAAAAAACCTTCATTTTGTGTTAGCCCATCAAAAGGGATATACAAATGTTTTAGCTGTGGAGCTGGTGGGGATGCTCTAACTTTTCTAGTTAAAACAGAAAACAAAGATTTTAAAGAAATAATAGCAGAACTAGCAGAACAATTTGGAATTGAAATGCCAAAATCATATCATTCAAATCCAGAGGCAAAATCTCTTAAGGATGATATGAAAAAAGCATGTAAAGCTGCTGTTGAATTCTACCAAGAAAAACTAAAAACAGATGAAGAATCTTCTAAAGCAATGAGATATCTAAACTCAAGAGATATTAATGAAGATATTATAAAAGAATTTTCTCTTGGCTGGGCTCCAAATCATTTCCATGACTTATATGACGCTCTTAAGTCTAAATTTCCTGACGATGTTCTTGAAAAAGCAGGACTTATCCTCAAAGGAAACAAAGGTGGTTGGATTGATAGATTTAGAAATAGAATTATTATACCAATCCAAAACGAAAATGGAGAGTATGTTGCATTTGGTGCACGTGCAGTAGATGAAGGTCAAAACCCTAAATATTTAAATTCCGCAGACTCACTTATATATAATAAGAGTAAATTATTATATGGGCTATATAATGCAAAAGAAGCAATACAATCAGAAGATGCAGTTATTATAATGGAAGGATATTTTGATGTAATATCAACCCAAGCCCACGGGATAAAAAATTGTGTTGCATCATGTGGTACTGCATTTACATCTGAGCATGTCAAATTATTATCAAGATACACAAAATCAAGAAGAATATACCTTTCATTCGATACAGACTCAGCAGGTGTAAAAGCTACAAATAGAGGCGGAGAGATAATTAAAGACACCTTTAAATCACTTGGAAATATAAAACAATTTGATGAAAGTCATTTAGAATCAAGTGATGATAAATATTCTTGTGAAATTAGAGTAATCTCGCCACCAGAAGGAAAAGATCCTGATGAATTTATTCGTTCAGTCGGTGCAGAAGAGTACAGAAATTATATCAAAAATGCGCCTCTTCTATTAGATTTCCAATTAAATACAATTCTAAAACACAAATCAGAAGCAAAAACACCACAAGAAAAATCTCAATTAGTAGGGGAAATCTTACCGATTTTAGCCGAAATCAATAACAAAGTAATCCAAGGAGAATACGTAAAAATTGTTTCTAGTACACTTGATGTAAGTGAATCAATTCTTACAAAAGAATTAAAAAAATTTGCCGTAGAAGACAGTATTCCTGTTGTACCAAGGATTGTGCAGAAGAATGTAACAAATTCTTCACAAATACAAATAAATGCACAAAAAAATTTATTGAGCGTTTTTCTAATAGATGGAAATCCGTTCACACTAAAACAAATTAGTGAAATGGTGCCCCAAGACTTATTCTCAGATGAAAAGTTAATAATTGTAAAAACTACAATTGACAAATTAATATGTATCGTAAATAATGTCAGGGAATTAGTTGAACAATTATATACAGAGTTTATTGAGGACGAAGAAACAAGTCAAATAATAACGGATTTAATATATCTTGCAGAAGCATATAAAGGTTTACCAGCAGAAGGTTTGGAGAAAACAATACGTGAAATAACAAGAAAAATTAAACAACTAAACGATGCTCGATCTGCAGAAGAAATAAAAAAATTATATACATCAGTCAACGATGATGATATAGAAGCGTTGAAAATACAAATGCAACTTAGAGATAAAATTAAGTTAAGAACTGGAGATAATCAATGAACCAAAAAAGAGAACCAAACTCATCAATTGTTAGTGTAGTTGATCCTGAAGATAGTCTTGATGTTTTAGATTTTGAAACTGATAAAGACTTAGATGCAAATTATATGACAGAAGATATTGCAACTGATAATATTGAAGATATTATCACTACAAAAATGGAGCATAAATCTTCTGATATTTATATGTCTGATGATTCTTCAATTATAGATTCTGAATCAGCTCTTGAAGTTCCTAGAGGAGTTGCTGTTGAAGATCCTGTTAGATTATATTTAAGAGAAATTGGACGTATTAAATTATTAACAACAAACGAAGAAATTGAATTAGCGCGTAAGATTATCCAAGGTGGAACTCCAGGTGCTATTGCAAAAAGAAAATTAGTTCAAGCAAACTTAAGATTAGTTGTAAGTATTGCTAAAAAATATGTTGGTCGTGGAATGTTATTCTTAGACCTTATTCAAGAAGGTAACTTGGGACTTATTCGTGCAGCTGAAAAATTTGATCACGAAAGAGGTTTCAAATTCTCAACTTATGCAACTTGGTGGATTAGACAAGCAATAACAAGAGCTATTGCTGACCAAGCTAGAACTATCCGTATTCCTGTTCATATGGTTGAAACAATAAACAAACTTAAAAAAGTAACAAGACGCCTTGCTCAAGAACTTTCTAGAAAACCAACCGAAGAAGAATTAGCTACAGAAATGGGCGTTTCTATTCCTAAATTAAGAGAAATTGTTAAAATTGCTCAAGAACCTCTTTCTTTAGAAACTCCTATTGGTAAAGAAGAAGATTCTAGATTAGGCGATTTTATTGAAGATAAAGAAGCTGATGCTCCTATTAAAACTGTTGCATCTGAATTATTAAGAGAAGACTTAGCTGAAGTTTTATGTACATTATCACCTAGAGAACGTGACGTTTTAAGATTACGTTTCGGTATGGATGATGGACGTCAAAGAACTTTAGAAGAAGTTGGTCAATTATTCGGAGTTACAAGAGAACGTATTAGACAAATTGAAGCTAAAGCTTTAAGAAAATTACGTCATCCAAATCGTAGTAAAAGATTAAAAGAATACGTTGAAAATTAATTATTTTTAACAAATCTTTTAAAAACACTTGTAAAATAGATATCTTTAAGGTATTTTATTATTACACTAGGAAAATAAGGAAGATTTATTATGTCAAAACAATGTGAAATTTGTGGAAAAACTCCACTTAAAGCAGCAAAATTAACATTTTCTCATAAGCAAATTGTTCACCGTCAAACTCCTAACTTACAAACAGTTAAGGTTGCTACAAACGGCGGAACTAAAAAGATGACAGTTTGTACATCTTGCTTAAAAGCTGGAAAAGTTACTAAAGCTGTTTAAAATTTTTAATTTTCAAAAAAAATAAGTTGGTTTGAAATATAACCAACTTATTTTTTTGTATTAATTTTAATTATTAGAATGAAATCTAATACTTAACTACTTTATTAAAGCTTGAACAGCTTTGAAGTAAGGATTTTTTGAAGTTTTTAATAACTCAAATAATACAACTTCAACATTTGAAATAGTAGCTCCAGCATCCTTCATTAATTGAATACCTGTTTTAAAACAGTCAGAAGAGCGGCTTGCACAAGCATCTTTTGCAACTACAACATTAAATCCTTCTTTTATCAAATCAATAGCTGTTTGATAAACGCAAATATGAGTTTCAATACCGCCAATTACAATATTCTTTTTACCATAACTTTTTAACTTTTCAGCAAATTCAGGAGTTTGCATAGCTGAGAATGATGTTTTTTCAATAACTGGAGTTGAATCATCCATAACAGAAGTTACATCAAATACAGTTTTACCTAAACCTTGAGGATACTGTTCTGTTAAAATTGTTGGAATATTCATAATACTTGCCGCATTAACTAAAGTTGAAGTAGCTTTTACAACTGGTTCTTGCTTATTAAGCATAGTAACTAAGCGTTCTTGTATATCAATAAGAACAAATAGGGTATTTTCAATATCAAGCATATTTTTCTCCTTTATTATGATGATAATTCTTTTATTAAAATATTTCCTCTATTAAAAATTTCTTCTCTTAATGCTGATACGTCATCAACATTCAATTTTATCATTTTAGCTAATTCGCCATCAAACCATTCATCTTGATACTTCTCTTGAACTAAGATATTAACTATATTAACAATTGCTGGTCCAACAAAGTTCTCAACTTTTAATGGATAATGATGATATCTAATTGCATCTTTTATAGATTCAGGTAACTGCCACCTAGCAGCTAAAAGAGAACCTGTTGAAGAATGATCTGTTTCAAATTTTAATCGTTCATCTTGAATGTTTAAATCCGGATGAATATCATTTGACATAAATGTTTGATATCTTTCAGAATCTATTAAATTTAAGACTATTTTACCAATATCATGCAAAAACCCCATAACAAATGCATCATCAGGATTTATTAATTTATATTTTTCTGCAATATATTCACATCCTGCAGCTGTATATAGAGAATGATACCATAGCGATTTAGCACCTTGAAAAGACAACAATGGATTCATTGCAACTGCAATAATTAAATTCATAGTCTTTTTAAACCCAAGTAAAGATATTGCCATATTAATAGATACAATATGCTTCCCAAAGCCATAGTATGCAGAATTAACAAGTGCCAATAATTTTGTACACAATGCTTGGTCACAACGAACCAAATTTGCCAATTCTGGAACACCAGCTTTTTCTGAATGTAACATGCGTAAAACTTTTACTATTACATGTGGCATTGCTGGAATATCTTTTAAGTTATTTATTAAATCAATTGTTTTATCCATAGTTTATACCTGAAGATGTTTTTTAATTGAAATAAAGCTACCACCTGCACCAAATGAAATACCAACAAGGATTAATGTTGCAATTACAAACATTTCTGCAAATGGTGGAGATGGAACTAAAAAGAATTTATGCAAATTTTGTAATGCATTTTGTACAAAATTTACTGGTAATATAGCAATTAAAGCACCAGCAAATCCATAAAAAGCACCTTGCATTACTAAAGGTATTTTAATATACCAATTACTTACACCCATTAATCGCATAATTTCTATTTCATCTTTTCTTGATTGTATAACTAATTGAATAGTATTATTAATAATCATTATAGTCAGCATAGCTACAATTATTGTAACAACTGCAGTTGCAGTATTAACTATATGAGTTACAAACTGTATTTTTTTAGCCAAATCTGCTGCATAGCTTGATTCCTCAATTTCAGGAACTGACTTCAATTGCAATAATACATCAGAAATATTCATTGGCTTATCAACTTTTACGTGCAATGTATCAGGTAATGGATTTGTAATATTAGGTAAATCTATTTCATGACGAAGATTACGCCATGAAACTTCTTTTGGAATAATTTTTACCTTTGATACATGATTAAATTTTAAGATTTTATCTGCAACAGCTTCTGGCTTTGTATCAGATTTTAAATATACAGAGATTTCTAAAACATTTCCCATCTCATGAGCAAACTGAGACATTGAAATTGTTGTTCTAAATAACGCTCCGAATATTGTTAATATCGCAGCCATTGTTGTTATAATTACAAGGTTCATGATACCAGTTCTTTTGATATCATTAAATGCTTCCATAGTAATTCTATAAGCTATTCTTAAATCACATAACCAATCTTTAGGAATATGTTGTTTTACTTGTTTTTTTAGCTTCTGCTTTTTATCATTCATAAGTTCCTGCCTGTACGTCACGTATTATTTCACCATTATCAAGTGTTAATACTCGTTTTCTAAAATAATCAACCATGGTTCTGTCATGAGTTGATACTATAACTGTAATTCCTCTCTTATTAATTTGATCCAAAATTTGCATTACTTCTAAGGAATTTTTTGGATCCAAGTTTCCAGTAGGTTCATCAGCTATTAATAATGGAGGTCCGTTAACAATAGCTCTTGCAATACTTACACGTTGCTGTTCACCACCTGATAACTCATTAATATTAGATTTCATTTTATCTAAAAGTCCTACAATTTTAAGAGCTCCCATAACACGCATACTAATTTCTTTAGTACTCATACCTAATGTTCTAATTACATATGCAATGTTGTCATATACTGACATATTAGGAAGCAATTTGTAATCTTGGAATACAATCCCCATACATCTTCTTAAATTTGGAACTTTTTGAGAAGGAAGATTGGCAATATTAATCCCTCCAATCAAAACGGTTCCACTTGTAGGAACTTCTTCTTTGTAAAGAAGTTTCATTAATGTTGATTTACCAGCGCCTGAAGCACCTGTTACAAAAACAAACTCTCCAGACATAATATCTAGATTAATATTTTTTAAAGCATAATTATTTTTATACTTTTTAGTTACTGCTCTTAATTGAATCATTTTTAATCTCTACTATTTTTTCTACTATTTTTTGTGCATTTAATCCGTAATGTTCTAATAATTTATCAGAAGTACCACTTTGGCCAAATTCATCATCAACACCTAATCTTATTACTCGAGTAGGATTTAATGCTGATAATTGTTCGCAAACAATACTTCCAATACCACCACGAATAGAATGATTTTCTATTGTCACAACTAAATTTGTTTTAGATGCTGATTTTGCAACAGTATCAATATCAAATGGTTTCACAACAGGAGCGTGAATTAACTCTACATCAATACCCTTTTTAGATAATTCACCGACAGCTTCAACAACTTCAGGTAACATATCACCATTTGTAACAATAGTTATATCTTTTCCTTCTTTTAAAACTTTAGCTTTATATAAATCAAATTTATAATTTTCATCAAAAACATCAGGTAAATTATTTCTTGGAATTCTGATATACATCGGACCATCAAATTCTACTGCAAATTTAATTGCCGCATTAATTTCATGTCTATCCGAAGGAACAATTACTGTCATTCCAGGCAAATTTGACATTAAAGAAATATCTTCTAGTGCTTGGTGTGTTGCACCATCTTCACCTACTGTCAGACCACCATGAGTCCCAATTAATTTAACATTAAAACCAGAATAGCAAATAGTATTTCTCACTTGGTCATAGCAACGGCCTGTTATAAACACAGCAAAAGCTGCAGCAAAAGGTATTTTACCTACAGAAGCAAGCCCAGCAGCTGTTGTTGCTAAATCTTGTTCTGCAATCCCAACATTAAAAAACCTATCTGGGAACTCTTTTGCAAAAATACCTGTTTGAGTTGAACAAGATAAATCTGCATCTAAGACAACAACATTGTTGTTTAGCTTTCCAACTTCAACTAATGCCTTCCCAAAAGCTTCTCTAACTGATTTTTTGTTTGTTTTGTCAATTGTTATCATAATCGGCACTCCTATTATTAAGATATTTTATCACAAAATTAGCAGAATTAAAAAATATTACAATTTGTATGTCATTAGAAATATCGTAACAATAACCCAAATATTCTAAGAGCTATATTATTTAGTAGTAGCAAATTAGAATATATTATATTAAATTAATAAACATTTCTTTTTAATAAAATCTGTACTAGAATATATCCATGGATTATTTAAAAAGATTTTTATGTTTTAATATTTTATCAATTATAGGATACGGAGTATTAGGCTATTGTATTTATAATTTTA
>CALUUV010000067.1 GCA_944324055.1 Candidatus Gastranaerophilales bacterium
GCGCGTGTAGCCCAGCTGGATAGAGCGTTTGGCTACGAACCAAAAGGTCGGGGGTTCGAATCCCTCCACGCGTACCATTTAAAAGACTTCCTTTGGGGAGTCTTTTTTTGTGTCGGGAACTCACCCCCGACCGTCGGGGGTTCTTACCTCTCGCAAAATAATACTTAATTATTTTGCTCGGCAGAGTCTCCACGCGTACCATAAAAATAGAGATAACATTAGTTATCTCTATTTTTATTTAGTGTGTATTGGGATGAGAACCTCAAAGCGTAAGCTTTGTTAAGGGTTCGAGCGGATTTTGGCAAGTGCGACGGTTGCGAAGCAACCTAGACACGTCCCTGTGAACAAGTTTATGGAATGAAGTTTTTGTGAACAAAAACGAAATGGAATGTTAACTTGTGAACCGCTAATAATCCAAGACTTATAGATTGGAGTATTAGCAAGACAATCCCTCCACGCGTACCATTTAAAAGACTTCCTTTGGGGAGTCTTTTTTTGTGTTGGGAACTCACCCCTAACCGTCGGTGGTTCTTACCTCTCGCAAAATAATACTTAATTATTTTGCTCGGCAGAGTCTCCACGGTACCATAAAAAAAGAGATAACATTCGTTATCTCTTTTTTATTTAATTAATTTTAATTTTGATTATTCAAGTTCGAATGGTGTTATATTGTTTTGTTTCATAAAGTTTTTGTAATATGGATCATTTTTTAGTTGTGTATATTCTTCTGTTGTAAATGTTCCATCCTCTCCAGCATATTTATCAATTAATGCATCAATTAATGTAATATCAACTTTTGAATTGCTTTTCATTAAGTTATTATATATTCCAACTTTAACTTCTCCTTTTGTAACTTTACCATCATTGAAACTATTTTTAGATTTATCTACCCATCCCATTTCTATTTTTGCAAAGTTACTTGAAGAATGGTAAGCATCTAAAACTTTCCCCCATTCGCTACCATTTAAGAAATTTGCCCATTCTGTAGCAGTAAATATTCCATCATTACCTGCATATTTTTGTAGTGCTGCTGGAATGTTATCTGTTAAAGATTTTAATTTTGTATATTCTTTTGACTCTGGTGCTAATCCAGATAATAAACTTCCGATATTTAAATCATTATATGCTTCATTTACTGAAATTTGTCCATCACCATTACCACCATTTTCTTTTCCATCGATTCTTTTAAATACATCATTTTGTATGCTATTAAGATAGTCTTTTGGATAATTATTTGAATTGTTAATTTCAGCCATATTAATCTCCTCGTTATTATATACATTTATATAAAGTTTTTGTTTTAAAAAAAATTTCTTTATTGTAAATAAATATAAAGTCTTTCATAAAAAAAGTTGGGTTTATTACCCAACTTTGAACTAAAATTTTGTTTCTGATTTTGATAATATTTCTGGTTTGGAATATTTAATATCACCTTTTAATGAATATATATTGATTGGTAGATATTCTTTTAAAGGTGTGAGATGAGATTTAAGTTTATTCTCTTTTATTGTTTGTGTTTTTTTTCTTGTTGCAAAATCTTTTTCTTCAATAATTCGTGTGAAACTTTTTATTACTAGTTTATCTTCTTCAGGTGTTTTTCCTGCCACATATACAGTTTTCTTTAATGTTTTTGTAAGTTTTGAATATATTGGTTTTATTTTTTTATTAAAAATAGTTACTGCAACAAATTTTACCCCTTTAGAACTACCTTTTGTTAGTGTTCCAAGATATTCATCTTTCGGAGTGTAAAAATGTACTGTATTTTTATCCACTTTTTTAGATACAGCATTGTTTTCTCTTAAATATTTTGCAATAGGTGATATTTTCATGGTTTGAATTTTATCATTATTTTTATTTTTTGTCTAAGATTTTTTTACAATTCTTCGTGTAACAATTAAAAATACCCCAAGAAGAATTAATATTACCCCAGAAATTATTCTGAGAGTAAGTTGTTCGTGGAAAACTAAAACCCCAAAGAATATTGCAGTTAAAGGTTCTAATGCTCCAAGAATAGCAGTTGTAGTTGAGCCAATAAGCTTGATTGAAATATTTATTGTTTCTATTGATATAATTGTAGGGAAAATCGCTAATCCTAAAGGTAATAACCATAAAATAGGTTTATCTATTATTTGTAAATTTTCGTGGAATCTTAAATTATAAACATATACCAATAGTCCAAAAAATATAATATAAAAACTCATTTTAGAATGATTTATATGCTGAATAGTTTTAATTTTTTTTACTCCAACAATATAAATGGCATATAAAAGGGCCGATAAAAATACAACAAAAACACCGTGAGGATTTAGAGTCGTACCAGTCTTTCCGTTATACAATAAACCAATTCCCGTAGATGTTAATAATATTGAGATTATTGTAGTTTTAGTGATTTTTTCTTTAAAAAATAATGACATAATTATTGCAACTAAAACAGGATAAATAAACAAAATAGTACATGCAATTCCTGCATCAATATATTTAAAAGCATCAAATAATGTTAATGATGATAGTGAAAAAAATATCCCAAGAATCATTAAAGGGAATAATTCTTTTAATGAAATATTAAGAGATACTTTTTTTACAAAATGAAGCCATACTCCATAAATAACAACAGCAAATGCGTATCGATAAAATAATACAGAGTTTGCTCCTATTCCAACTGCATACAAAGGAAGTGCAAATAATGGATTCGTTCCATAACTTGTTGATGCAATTATTCCGTTAATAGTTCCAATTAGTTTTCGTTTCATTGTTTATTATTCCTTTTAATTCAATTGTATAAAAAAAATAATAAATTTATCTAGCCTATTTGTTTATTGTTTTTTTATAAATCAAGCATAAAATATAAATTGTTATAGGAGATAATTAAATGAAAACAAAATTAGTTTATTGGGATGATAATTTATATATAAAAATTCCAAAGGAGTATTTAAAACAACTTGGTTGGGAGCAAGGTGAATGTTTAAATATAGATTTAGATTTTGCTTTTACAAAACTAGAAATATATAAAACAGAAGATGACGAGCAAGAAGTTTTAGATGTTGAAGCTGATGAAGATGAAGATTAATTCATCAGCTTCAAATTTTATGACATTGAATTTTTATACAAATCTTTAATTGATTTTAATTTTTTTGAAATATATTCAAAAGGATTTGCTTCATCCTTTTTTAAATTCACCATATGATAGGTTTCAAAAGAATTTTCTGCAGAATTAAACTTTGCATTATGAGAAATTGTAACTCTATCATTATTTAGAATATTCACATTAAAATTAATTTTATCACTTCGTGTTCCTATTTTTTCTCCCATTTTAGTTAAAGTTTTTATTTCTTCTTTTGATAATAGATTATTATTAGATTTAATAATTGTTGTTGCTCTAAATTTAGTGTTGTTATTTCCATGAATATTCATACTTACTCCTTAAGATTATCAGTATATTAAATAAAAGTATAGTATAAACTCATGGATATTATCATATTGTAGCTATTAATTATTTACAAAAATTTTAAAATATTAAAAAGGAGGTCTATATGATGTACTTATACTTTTTTGTCAAATGGTTAGTTTTATCTTTAATTCTAATGTTTACTGCTTGGTTAGTACCAGGAATTGAAGTAAAGAATTTAGGTTCAGCATTTCTTGCAGCAGCAGTTATAGGTTTGTTAAATACATTTATTAAGCCGTTATTATTAATGATTAATTTACCTACAAATCCAATAATTATAACAGTATTAGCTCTTGTTGTTAACGCTTTATTACTACTACTTGCAAGTTATATCGTTCCAGGTTTCAAAATCAACGGTTTTTTACCTGCAGTTGTAGGGGTAGTTGTAATGACTATTGTTACAGTATTAATTAGTATGATTTAATCTGTACATTTATAGTATCATTTTTATATGCAATATTATTATGAATATGATACAGAACTTGGCTTAATGAGCATAATAGAAGAAAAAAATAAAATTATAGAGCTATCTATAAACAAAACAATAAAAGATGCTCAAAAAGTAGAAACCAACTTAATAAATCAAACATATAAAGAAATTCAAGAATATTTAAATGGTAAAAGAATAAAGTTTGATATTCCAATATTAATTAGAGGAACAGAGTTCCAGAAAAAAGTTTGGAAAAAACTTATCTCTGTTCCTTATGGTGAGGTTGTAAGTTATAAATTTATAGCAACACAATTAGGAAATCCAAATTCATCGAGAGCTGTAGGAAATGCTTGTAATAAAAATCCCTTGTTAATTATAGTTCCTTGTCATAGAATTTTAGGTAGTGATAAATCTTTAAAAGGTTTTGCTGCAGGGATAGGTATTAAAGAAAAATTACTAAAATTAGAGGCTAAAGTATGTATGAAGAATTAGAAAAAATTAAAGAAAAATGCTTAGCTTGTCAGAAATGTTCTTTATCAAATAGTCGTAATAAAGTAGTTTTTTCAGGAGGTATTCCTAATTCAAAATTAATGCTAATAGGAGAAGCACCCGGATATTGGGAAGATCAAAAGGGAGTCCCATTTGTTGGTAAAGCAGGGCAGTTATTAGATAAAATATTCGAATGTGTTGGACTATCTAGAGAAAAAGATGTTTATATATGTAATACTATAAAATGTCGCCCTCCAGAAAATAGAAACCCTCTTCCTGAAGAAAAACTGGCGTGTGAGGAATATTTAAAAGCTCAAATTGATATTCTAAAACCTAGAATAATTCTAGTTTGTGGAAATATTGCTTTAAATACGATGTTACCCAATGAAAGAGGAATAACTCGTGCTAGAGGAAAATGGTTTGATGGACCTTATGAATCGAAAATGATGCCAATTTTTCACCCATCATATCTACTAAGAAATGATTCAAGAGAAAAAGGTTCTCCTAAGTGGCTAATGTGGCAAGATATAAAAGAAATAAAAAAAGAATATGATAAACTTAATTAAATAAATTTACTTAATGTATTCATTAACTCAAATTTATTTTTAAAACCTGAAAATTTACTAACGATTTCCCCATTTTTAAATAATATAAATGTAGGAAATCCCATAACACCATATTTACTAACTAAAGATGGACTTTTATCTCCATCAACTTTCCCAAACCATATATCAGGAAGTTCTTTTAATACTTCATTTTGTTTTGTACAATAACTACACCATTTTGCAGAAAATATAATAAGTTTAAGTCCTTTAGATGTTTGTTCTTCAAAATTTTTTTCATCAATATCTACAATCATAATAACCTCTCTAACCTATATTAATAAATAATCAATAAAAAACATTCCCCAAATTGATATAAGAAATTGTAACAAGTTTGTTACAAAAAAGATTTAAAAAAGCAATTATTTACTTTATATATACTTTTTATATATAAGGGTTCAAAATTAGGACAGAGGAATACAATTAAATAAAGGGGTATAATAATATGGCAATTGGGGCACGCGATTTTATTGATAAATTATTAGTAGAAAAATATGCACAAGAGAAGGTTGATAACCACGATAACTTGGAGTCAAAATTTTCACCAGAAGAAGTTATGGATGTCATGAGTGTCGCATCTCATAATGCAATTAACTATCTAAAATTGTCTCAAAAATTGGCAGTAGTATGTTATGCAGTAAACTCTAAGGCTGCAAAATATGAGCCAATAGCAGTGTCCTAGGATAAATACAAGATAAAATAAGTGTTTATTTTACACTTTAGTTGTGCCCAATTCCTGTATTAAGCTATTTAATTTTTTTACCATTACATCTTTGTAAATGTCTGCATTAAGTTCTGATTTTGCCTCAAATCTTAAAGTAAATACAGGTTCTGTATTACTTTGTCTAACAAGTGCAAAGCCCCCATCAAAAACAATTCGCATACCATCAAGAGTAATTACATCTTTAATTTCATCGCCAAATGCATTTTTATTTTCTTTAACAAATTTTTCGAACTCTGCAAGAACAGGTTTTTTAAGTTCATTAGGACAAGGAAGCCTTAATTCAGGTGATGAATACACTGCATTAAATGGTGCTAATAAATCTTCAATTACAAAATTAGGATTTTGGATTTTTTGTTTTGCAATAATTTCAATTATTCTACAACCAGCATATATCGCATCATCAAATCCATAGTATCTATCTTTAAAGAATGTATGCCCACTCATTTCACCAGCTAAAACAGCTCCTGTTTCTTTCATTTTACCTTTGATATAACCGTGTCCAGTTTTACACATAACAGCTTGTCCACCAAGTTTGTTTATTGTATCAAATAGAACTTGAGAACATTTTACTTCAGAAACAACTACAGGAGAGATATTTTTCTTTTTGTATTGTTCGATTACATCCATTGCATATATTAGTAGTAGTTTATCTCCCGTTAAATGATTTCCTTGCGAGTCAACAATACCTATTCTGTCACTGTCTCCATCAAATGCAATTCCTAGATCAGCTTTTTCAGAAACAACAGCTTTTTTTAAATCTTCTAAATTTTTAGGGTCGCTAGGGTTTGGGTGGTGGTTAGGGAATCGACCATCTGGAGTTGAAAATAATTCAATAACTTTACATCCAAGTTCTCTATATAGTTGAGGTCCTACAATTCCACCAGTAGCATTTCCACTATCAACAACTACTTTAATATTTCCATGGATTAGTCGAGCAAGACTAGAAAATTCTCCTCTCATAGCAGTTATGTAATCTGGAATTAAATCATATTCTTTTAGTTGCCCTTCTTTTGATAATTGAGATTTAATTCTATATTCTGCTTCTGTTAGTGCTTTTACATCTTTTATTTGTTCTTCATTAAGTGTTTGATGGTTATGTGTCATTTTTAAGCCGTTGTATTGACTAGGATTATGGCTTGCTGTGACAATTAATCCACCTAGAACTGAACGATTATCAGTAATAAATCTTGGAAGTCCAACAACTTCAGAATAATACCCAATAGGAGTAGGTGCTAATCCTAAATCAACTACATTTGCATTTGTTGAACGAATTCCTTTAATTAAAGCATTCGAAAGAGCTGGAGAATGTGTTCTTGCATCACGGCAAACTGTAACCCATATATTATGAGATTCTTCACCTGATTTATTAATAAGATATCTTATAAATGCTCGTCCTGTATAGAAATATAATTCTTCTGTAATATCTTCACCATAAATCCCACGAATATCATTTTTTCCGAATGCTGTTAAAGGTAACATATTATTCTCCTGTATTTACCAATTTATCCCTTTTAAGTATAATTTAGTATAAATATGGATAACTTTCAATCAAACATTAACAAAAGTGATAAGTTAACTGCAATGATTTTTATACTTCCTGCAGTTTTAGGAACTTTGATTTTTATTGTTATTCCTGTTATTTTTTCTTTCTCTTTGAGTTTTGTTAATTGGGATTTATTATCACCAATAACTTTTGCAGGGGTAAATAATTATAAGGATGTATTAACAGATAAAACATTTTTACAGGTTTTATCAAATACATTTGTTTTTGCAATTTCAACATCTGTGTTTTCGGTTATAATTCCTCTTGTTCTGGCATGTATTTTGAATAGCAAAATAAGAGGGAGTAATTTTTATAAAACAGCTTATTTTTTACCATTTATCACACCAATGATTGTAATTGCAATTGTGTGGCAATGGATATTTGACCCTAATATTGGATTATTAAATCAATTATTTCATATGAATATTAAATGGCTATATGATGCTCGTTATGCCATGCCTGCATTAATTGCTGTATCTGTTTGGAAATTGATAGGATACAATATGATAATATTTTTGTCAGGTCTATCTGCAATAAATCAAGAGGTGTTAGAGGCTGCAAAAATAGATGGTGCAAATTCTTGGCAGACATTCAAGAAAGTTACAGTTCCATTATTGAGTCCAACAATATTTTTTGTAATTGTAATCACATCAATATCATCTTTTCAAGTTTTTGATTTAATTTATATAATGACCGAAGGTGGACCTAATAATAGTACAATGGTTTTAGTATATTCAATATACAAATATGCATTTGAATTCTTTGATGTAGGAAAAGCAAGTGCCATAGCATACATATTATTTGCGATAATATTTGTCCTTGTACTATTTCAATGGAAGTTTCGTAAAAAAATGGTTTATAACGAAGCAGAATAATTATGTTAATTATTCTGCTTTTATTATTCTATGCGATTTCAAGAGCATTTTTAAATTCATTTTGTAAACATTTGCTAACTTCATCGCTATTATCTTGTTTAGTCCATGGAGTAATTATTCGTTCAAATAAATCTTTTTTATCATTAGAGCCTGTATCACCCCAGTGTTCTTTACAACTTGTCCCAAAGTCATATCTGGTATCTCCAAGATGTGGATGATTATTAAATTGTAAAGTATACGTATCATCTCCTGATGTTTTATTTTTTAGTTTAATTCTTATTGAACGAGAATCATCAGCCGACCAATCATACCCTTTGTTTAAATCAGCAACTTTACCGTGTATAACTTTAGATTCAATAGGAGAACTTTCAGGATAAATATATGTAATAGTTTGGTAGCCATTTTTGTTATTTTTAACATTTATTTTATATCCTTGTTTTTCAAGAGCTTCAAATTCTTTTGCAAATTCTGGATTTATATATGCATCTCTAGCTCTTGCTGTTGGAAATTTATGTTCAAATAATGCTTGAGTTCTTGAAATTGGTTTTGCATCCCAATCGATAGATGTATATGGATTGTTTTTTATAGTAGAATTTTCCTGAGCTTTTAATTTTTCTACCCTATCAATCATTGCTTGAGCGTTACGCTTTGCTGGAGTTTCTTTAATATGAATATGTTCTACACTATTAAAACCTTCTTGAAATGCTTTTTTAGCGGCTTTACGAGCTGCAATTCCTTTATGTATTAATACACCACCGATAACAATCGCAGCTGCTGCTGTTGCCCCAATCATTAATTTAGCAGCATTACTCTTTTGAGAATCCACTTCTTTAGTAATTTCTCCTTTTTTCTGAGTTATTATTTTTTCTGATGGTTTTGCTTGTGTGGCAGCAGTACTTTTAAAACTTACACTATTCATAGAACCTCCTATAATTCAATTATGTTTTTGTTTACATAATATATAAAATCTATAAATCTTATTAATTGCTATAAATATTGGCTTTGTAAATAATTTGTTACATTAAATAGCCATATTAATATCCAAACAGTTGATTAAGTTAAATGGAGATATACAGTAAGTTATAGTTTATGAAATACCAAAAATTAATAAATACAAATATAAAAAATATAAGAGTTTCAAATAATCTAACACAAGAAGAATTTGCTGAAAAAATAGGTATAAGTATACAAGGGTTATCTAATATTGAAAGAAACAGATATCAACCAAGTGCTGAAACAATTGATAAAATATGTTCTGCATTTGATATTACACCTGCAGAGTTACTTGTATCTCCAAATCAACAAAATGAAGATATTTTATCAAATATTATTACCTTATTATCTCAATGTCCCCAAAGAAAATTAGTAAAAATTTATAATATTATCTCATTACTTATAAAATTATAGTATGATCATTCTATACAAATCTTAAAGAACCCCTTGAAATTCTTTTATCTTTTGTATACGATTGAAATGAGCGGTGTGGACTCGCTAATTTTGTACTAGACAATAAATATAAAGGAATAGCAAAAATGAATCCTATTATTAAAGAATTAGAAGAACAATATAAGAAAAGTGATATTCCTGCTATAAATCCTGGTGATACAGTAAAAGTATTCGTAAGAATTGTAGAAGGAAACAAAGAAAG
>CALUUV010000068.1 GCA_944324055.1 Candidatus Gastranaerophilales bacterium
GATATGATTAACCTTGTAATTGATAAATTTAATGATGATAATGAGTTTTTGAAACAAGTATCAAATCAATATGATTATTTCTTAGTTGACGAATATCAGGATACTAATGATTTGCAAAACAGTATATTATTCTCTCTTTTATCGATAAAAGAAGTTCCTAATGTTTTTGTTGTTGGAGATGATGATCAAATTATATATGGTTTTCAGGGGGCGAATTCTGAAAATATAGAAAACTTCTTAAAAAAATATCCTAATACTGAGGTTATTTGTTTAACGGAAAATAATCGTTCTACTCAAACTATTCTTGATATGAGTTATGAACTTCTTAATCAAGATAAAACAAGGCTGGAAGCTAATCCTTTGTTTAAAAATTATTCTATAATAAAATCTTTAACGGCAAAAAATCAAGATATTATTGCGAAAGAACAAAAAATTAGAAGATGGCAGTTTGGAGAGTTAACTCAAGAATATAACCATATTGTTGAAGATATTAATTCTCTAATTAAAAATAATCCTGAGCTTAAGTTATCTCAAATTGCAATTATTTCTAAGAAGAAAAAAGAACTAAGAACTTTTGCAGAATTATTGAAATCAAAAAATATTCCAACACAAATAAGTGAAGGCACGAATATCTTTTCAATAAAATCTTCAACTGTATTATATTTCTATTTAAAAGCATTGAATAATCAGACTTTGTGTTCTGATAAACTTTTTGGACTTTTATTAGCACCACCATTTGATATTTCTTTAAAAGATTACAACAAGTTATTACATGAACATAAGCGTTCTTGTCGTGATCATAATGATTTTGTAACGAATATGGAAATGTTATCAGACTGGGATGATGAGTTAAAAATTAAGTTATTCTTAAAAACTTTTAAAGATTTAAAAATGTTTTTAGCAACAAATAATCTAAGAGATACTGTTATAAAGGTTCTTAATGATACTGGTATTTTAGAGTTTTTCTTTAGGTATCCAAGTAATAGATTAGAAAATATTTTAGGTATCAAAAAAATGATTGATGAAGCTACTGATTTGATGCAATTAGATGCTTCTGCTACATTGAATGATTTTATTAATAAATTAGATTACTGTAAAAATAACAATATTGAACTATTAACAGATAAAAGTGATGTGGTTCAGAATGCTGTTCAGTTGGTAACATATCATGGTTCTAAAGGTAGAGAGTTTGAACATGTATATTTGCCTAATTTGTTATCAAATAATTGGGAAGCTTTTTCAATGCCAACAGAATATAAACTTGTTACTGATTATTCTGAAGAAGAATCTGATGATTCAGTAAAAAAAGATTCTGAACTTATAAAACAATTATTTGTTGGCGTGACTCGTGCAAAATATGCTTTAACGATTTCATATTCTGAAGCCGAAAATGGAAAGCTAAAGACCGTTACTAAATATTTAGATGCTGTTTCTGATTTCGATTTTGAGAAAGAAGATTTTGAGTATAAAGAAGATGATGCAATTACAGAATATTTTAAATCAATTTCTCAAGAAACATTGAATCATAGAGATGATTTAAAAGAAGAATTAAAAGAAAGGGTAGAATCAATAGTTTTAAGCCCTTCTGCTATTAATGCATATAATGCTTGTCCAAGACAATTTTTATATAGTAGTGTCCTAGGAATCAATCTAAATGAAGTTGATTGGGGAGCAGCAAATTATGGTTCTGCTATTCATAGGGTTTTAGAAAAATCAGCAGCTGCCGAAAATTATTATACAAAAGAGGAAGCTATAGAATGTTTCTTAAAAGAAATGGATAAACAAGTTTTCAATTCAAAGGTTGATAAAGAAAATTTCATAAAAAGAGGTCTAACTATTTTTGATAATTATTATCAGCATTTTTGTGAAACTCCTAAAAGTATGATTTATGCCTTAGAAGATAAATTTGACGGAGTTTTATTTAAAGATGAAATGTTGAATGGCAAAATTGATAGAGTTGAAAAATTATCTGATGGGACTTATGCGCTATATGACTATAAAACAAGTTCTCCTGTAAGTAAGAATCAATATAAACAAGGTGGATCAAGAGAAGATTATTATAATCAACTTTGTTGCTATAAATACGCATTTGAAAAGAAAACCAGTCAAAAGGTTTCAAAAGTTGGTGTAATTTATGTTGAAAATCATACCAAATCCGTGGAACTTGAGTTGAGTAAAGATGATATGGATTATATCGAAAATTTAGTTGTAGAGACATACAAAAATATCCGCAACTTAAACTTTGATGTTCCTGTTTCTCAACCTGAAAAAACTTGTGAAAGATGCGGATATAAAGAACTTTGTAAACTAGATGTTATCTAATGATACATATTCCAAATCATTATTTAAAAGTGTAACTTTACCTGTTTGGTGACATAAGTGGCACTTTGCAATATAAAGTTTTTTATCTTCAACAGCCTTTTTTACAATATCTGAATGGTTAAGAAGGTATTCTTCAACCCACATTGTATGTTGTTTTGCAAGAGTTTCATTGGATTCTAATGAATTTTTGTCTAAATCAACTGCAGGATAGACACATTTTAATATTGATTGGAAATGCTCTTTAACTTCAGGATAACTTTCTTTAGCATATTCCATTACTCCGCAATTATCATGTCCTAGTAAAATTAGTAATGGAACATGTAATTTTTTTACAGCATATTCTATGCTTTCTCTAACATTAGGACCAACAGTTATTCCTGCAACTCGAACAACAAATAATTCTCCAATTCCTGCTTCAAAAATCAATTCTGGAACAACTCTTGAATCAGAACAACTAAGTACACAGGCATGTGGCTCCTGAAATTCTGCAAAGTGTCTTAATGTGTCAATTGTTATATTCTTTGCTTCATATTTTCCATTTATGAATTGTTCATTACCTTTTAATAATTTGATAAGGATTTCTTTTGATTCTTTTGGAATATTATTTGTCATATATTTTTCTCCATAAAAATAATACGATAATATTATACACAAATCTTTCTACTTGAAAAAATAAATTACTTGTGTTAAATTTGTTATGCAAGACTAACATTTTAAGGAGTGTGTATGCCTGAAGCTAAGTTAAGCTCAAGTTTAGAAGATTATTTAGAGTGTGTATATAATCGTATAAATTTGAATGGTGCAGTAAAAGCGATTGAAATATCAAAAGATTTGAATGTTTCTAGAGCTTCTGTTACTGAGGCTTTAAATAAGCTTGCGCAAAAAGAGTATATTAATTATGGACGTTATGAGATGATTTCAATAACAGAAGCAGGCATCAAGAAAGCCCGTGAAATAATTAATAAACATAACGTAATTCAATCTTTTTTTGAAGAAGTACTTGGTGTATCTTCAGATGAAGCCGCTAATACTGCTTGTCAGGTTGAACATATCATAACAGAAAATATCCTTGAAAAGTTGTCTAATTTTAATAAATTCTGTTCTTCAGAACCAGATTTTATTAATAAATTTCATAGTAGATAAAAAATTTTGAAGATAGTGTTAGGATAACCAAACAATGCTTAATCAAATAAAAACAGTAGGGAAATATTTAGATCAACCTTTAGTTGTTGGGAAGTTTTCAAAGGTTGTGCCAGGAGTGCTATTAGGTGGAGCAACTTTATATACCGCCAATGAGGTTAGAAAGGCTCCAAAAGATAAGAAAAAAGAGGTTGCTATTAATACAGGAATGATCCTTGGTGCAACTTCATTAGCTGCATTAGTTGCTCCTAGAATTGCAGCAAAGGCAGTTGGTCGTCCTTATGAAAAAGTTGATATTGCTAAAATTAAACAGTTTAATAAAGATTTAGTTGAAAACTTTTTATCAAAAAATGATGTTGATTCAACTACAAATAAAGTATTAACCAAAGCAAAATCAAAGGTCTTAAGTATAAAAGAAATTGGTTTTTTGCGCAAAAAACTTGAACCAACAGAAAATGGTAGAAAATTTTTAGATTCATTTGTTCCAGAGCCTCAAAATGTAACTGCAGGTGAAATTGTTAAAGATATGGGACGTTTATCTGTTTTAGGAGCTGTACCTGTTGCTGGTGGTATTGCCGGAGGAATTGCTGGTGATATGGCAACTGATAAAAAAACTTGGAAGCAAAAGGTTCCAAATAAAATAAAAGAAGGTGTTTATCAGTATTTAGCAAATATATTCTTATGCAATGTTGGTGCTGCTGGTGCTCTAGGTATTATGGAATCTTTGAATGTTAAATCAAAAGCTGCAAGAGCTACATCTATGGTTGGCGGTATTATTTTAACTGGGGTAATTGGTGGCAGCTCAATTGCAAATTATATTTCAAGGAAATTTATTAATCCATTGTTTGAGTCTAAAGAAACAAGACAAATGAATAAAGTAAAACGCCAACAAGAAAAACTTGAAAAACATAATCATAAAAAAGTTAAATCAGATGATAGAAAACCTGAATTATTAGATATTTGTTTACATACAGATGATATTGCAACTGTTGCAGTTATGTCAGGCTTAAAATGGATTGAACCAGCCCTTCCAATTCTTTATGCAATATCAGGTTATAGAGCAGGAATTGGATATAGAAATGGTGATGATAAATCAAATTGTCATCATCACCATAAACATAATAATCATTATGAACATGATAAAAAAGAATTATAATGTGTTACTTTCTGTATAGTCTTGACCTCCTAGAGCTTTATATAACTCTATTGTCATAACTAGATAATTAGCTTTTTCTGAAATGTGTTCGTTTTCTCTAAGATATAGGTTTCTTTCTTCTTTCATTTCCTCTAATTTAGAGAGTGCCCCAATTTCATATTTTGTTTTTGTAAGAGCAAATTTATTTTCTTCTAGGTTATATCTTTTACTACTTTCATCATAATTTTTTCTAGTAGATTTGATTCTACATAATGAATTATTTAGTTCTTGAAGGCAGGTTAAAACCGTTTTGTTGTATTCTTCAACCGCTTTTTTGCATTCAAGTTTTCTATATCTTAAGTTCGCCATTTTCCTTCCACCAGCGAAAACATCCCAAGATGGAAGAACTCCAACTGATGATAAGAATGAACGATTTGTAAATAATCTATCAAGATGGTAAGCGTTAAAACCTATATTGCCATATAATGTAAACGATGGTAGTAGTTCCCTACGAGCCACTTTTACATCTATTCCAGTCTTTTTTACATATAATTCTGATTTTATAAAATCAGGTCTTTTAGTTATAGAAGTCGAATCAAATTTGTCAGGGATATCAATTAATTTTAGATTTTCAATCTTATTTCTTTCAATATTAGTTACTTCTTTTTCTCCTAATAATGTTATTAATTGATTTTTTATTACTTCTTGTTCTGTTTCCAAGTTATTTAAATCTTGTTGAAATATTGTAAGTGCTTGTTCTTCTGATAATACTTCAGGTTCTGAGCATAAACCTCTTTCATACTTCAATCTTTGCATTTTTGCAATATTGCTTTGTAATTCTACTAACTTTTTACTATTTTCAATTAGTCTGTCAACTTTAATAAGATTGAAGTAGTTAGCTGTAAATGTGCTTGAAATCAAAATTCTTGCAATTTTTTCATCTTGTACTGTTAGTTCTGATAATTTTCTAAAACTTTTTGTTTGTAAATGGTTCTTACCATAAATATCAATCTCATATGTCATTGATAATGGTAATAAGTATCTAGTTTGTGAGTAATTAGGTATTAACAAATTACCAAAATAAACATCACTTGCTCTTAATTCTCTTCCAATGCTAGGATCAAAATTTATTTGTGGTAATTCATTTGCTAAAGACATTTTTACTACTTCTTGCATTTGTTTTGTTTTGATTGTTGCAATTTTCAAATCTTGGTTTTGTGCATATACTTTAGCTAAATTATTTACAAGTATTTCATCTCCGTAATGATTCCACCAAGTTGTATCGTCGGCTAATACTTGGTTACAGTTTAAAAATATTATTAGTATAAAAAATGAAAATATCTTTTTCATATATGAATAATCCCCTTGTGTTATTATCATAACACAAGAAATATTTTAATTTCAATAAAATGTTTGACATACCTAACAAAATATGCTAATCTATAAATGTTAGGTTAAACAAACATTTTATTGAGGGCAGATATGGTTACAATAAAACCTATACCATTAGCTAGTGTGCGTCAGCAGGCTTATGATTTAAAAGTATTTAATCATCATATATATGAATATAAAAAGGGTGTAAGAAGTTTAATTTTAACTACAGAAAAAAGTGTTTATAGAAAGCCTATTGAAAATAGGTTAACCCGTGAAAAGATTTCTTATGCAATTCAAGATGTGGATAAAGATAAAATTAATGTCTTTTTTGGTGCTAAAAAATGTATTGAAGTTATTAAAACATTTATACATAAAAAGCTAAATGAATTATCTCCTGAACAAGATTTTATATTGGGAACTTTGTTGGGTTATAACAAAGAAGCTCAATGCGATAGATACCTTAGTCAAATCAAAAAGAATTCGACTAAGAAAAAAGCTATAAAATAGAATATACTTTAATCGTTAACTTATTATACTGTGTAAACTGTGCACTAGGGACTAAAATTTAGTCCCTTTTTTATTTAGATGTACAAGTTATTTGTTTCTGATAGAAATTCTTCAAATTTAGCACGGAATACTACTAAATCTGCTTTTGATTCCATTGAATCACTAGGGTGAATAACTTTTAATGTGTTACATTTTTTCTTAAGGTATTTGAATGTTACTTCTTCTTTTCCTATATAAATGCAAGTATAATCCTTGTATTCTTCAATAAGCTTATCTAATAATGAATTGATTCTTATGTCAGATAAGGTAATAACAATTTTATTTTCTTCATCAAAAGTAGTTAATTCTTCATTAAATTTACTTTTTTTGATTTGTTCATTAATTTCTTTTTTAATTGGTTTTAAATCCTCTTTAGACAAGCCTTTATCGTGTATAAATATTGCCCAATCTTCGTATTCAAAGATTAGTTTTTTATTATCTGAATAAGTTTTTGATAGGTTGTTATATATTTTTTTTAGTTCTTTTTTTAATTTATCATCATAAATAGTTTCTTTATTTTCTTGGATTTCTTTTTCTGCTCCAACTACTCCATATAAATCAATATTTTCTGTCGTAATAGGAAATTCTTTTTTAAAGTTTTTTATATTTTTATCAGTAATGAGACTTACTTGAATATATTCTTTCTTGGCAAAATTTTCTATAATTCTTTTGAACATTGGAGAAAAGAAGTAAGACATACTCGTTCTGATATAAGGGGTTATTCTATTGTTGTAGTCAAGAATAATGTGTAATTTTTCTTTGTTTTGGATTTTTTCTTGAATTTCATTAAGTGTTTTCATAATAGCCCCTTTCTTTGGCTGACGTAAACGTTTATTACTAACTCTTTTAAAATTAGTTATTCCAAGATATTGTGATTTTCGGAATAAGATTTTATATTTGTGAGTTATAAAAAACGATACTATAACTATGCGGAGGCTGGTTTAATTCTTTTGTTGAATTAAACTCAAAGACAAAATGATTAAATTGTTTATATAATTTATTCATATGCCTCCTAAGACTGCTTATGTAATTATAGCATATTTTTTTGAAAAAAGCGAGGGTATAGTATTTAAAATATTTAATTGTGGGTTTTTCGTCCAGTTTATTTATGCAATTAATATAAACATACAAAATGGGCGATACTTGGCATCTTGCTCGTTCGCGTTTAACGGCGTTACGGAACTGACCTACGTCAGTCCCTTCAGCCTCAGCTCACTCGCGCTCGAACCATAACAAAACTTCGTTTTGTGGGTTCTTCGTCCAGTATATTTATACAGTTAATATAAACATACAAAATGGGCGATACTGGACTTGAACCAGTGACCTCCTGAATGTCGATCAGGTGCGCTACCAACTGTGCCAATCGCCCTTAATAATGGGACTCTAAGCCTATAACTTAGAGTCCCATTTAATCAAAAAATATTTAAATTTTCAATATTTCTATTTTTGTAATAATGTTTGTGTTACATTCCAACCATTAGCTCCGCCTGTTACTTTGTATTTTAATAGTTGTTTTTCTCGTTCTTTTTTTGCTTTTGCTTGTTCTTTTTGGAATTTTTCAAGAACTTTTTTATTACTATTTCTTTCATCTATTGTAGGTTGTATATAAGCAACAAAATTTCTATATTCATTGCAAGCATATCCTGCTTTTACTTTCTCTGGATAATTGTATGATAAATAGTCATATATATTCATTGTTCTGTTTAAATTTGCTGGCTGCATTTTAAATGAATCTGTTAATGAACCTTCCATTTTTCCTAACACTACAATCATTGCTAATGGGTTGTAGCCGGCTTTTATCATTAAATCAACCCCAGTTATATCTGCATCCATTAAATCCTTTGTATTCATATTAGATAGTGCTAGTTGTTGTGTAACGCTTGCAACATTATATAATCCTTGACTGCTAATATTATTTAGAATTGAATTTGATACAGAATTTATTAAGCTATTTTTTGATGCTGATGCGTTTACTATTGCTCCCATTTCTTGTGATATTACTGCAGCAACTTCGTTATCGTTTCCTGCATATCTTAATTTATCTCTACTTATATTTAAAATTTTAGATGTTACAACATCCCCATTATCTATATAGTTATTTGTTACTTTAAAACTAACAGATGGTAAACCATTTTTACTGATTAAATTGTTTCCAACGGTTGTAACTCTAGATTCAGGATTAAATGTTGCTGCATTTGCTCCAAGTATTGTTAATAAACATACTAAAGTTAAGAATATCTTTTTCATAAAGCCTCCTTTATTTGTGTATATTAGTTATACTCAATTTTCTAAAATTATGCAAGAGATAAAATATATAAAGAAAAAAGGTATTCTTTATAATAAAAGAATACCTTTTTAACCAAATATTATGTTTTATTTTATAAATTAAGTGAATATTTGTTATTTATTGACATCATATTCATTGCTGAATACATATTTTGTTGACTTGATTGTATTGAATTATAACTGTTAGAAATTGTGCTTAATTGTGCTTGATAAGCTTGAGCCATTTGTCTTTCAGATGGATTTTCGCTAGTTGATAATTCTCTAATTTTATTTGAAATTTGACTTAAAATTTCATCAATAGATGTATCATTGTTCAAAACTAAGCCCATTTTACTAGCTAATGATTTTGCTTCTGATAATGTTTCTGTTTCAGATGCAGATGTGCTAGATGATTCTTTTTTTTCTGCTGCTTGTTGTTGAGTGCCTGCTTTTGCGGCTTTCAATTTATCAATTAAAGCTTGTGCTTCACTTTCTGATGATACTGATGAAATATTTACACCTAATGATTCTAGTTTAACTTTAGTTGATGAACTAATGTTATTTTGTTTTTGATTTGATATAGAACTAATATCTGC
>CALUUV010000069.1 GCA_944324055.1 Candidatus Gastranaerophilales bacterium
AAAATCTTTATCATTACATAAATCTCGTGCAAATCTTTCATTTTGTTTCTTTATGTTTTTTACAATATTCGCAATATTTTCTTTAGGGAAATCTTTATCATTACATAAATCTATTGCAAATGATTGATTTTCACTATTTGATGCACTTATAATATCTTTGATTATATCTGAAGGGAATTCAGTATTTGAATATAATAATTCAGCTATTTTTACATTATTGTTATCAACTTTTAAAAGAGAGCTTATAATATCCAAATCGTCCATTCTAGCATTATATTTATTATACATATCATATTTAGTAGCTATATTATCACCTAAATTATATTCATAAGAACTTCTTGCAGTATTAATATCCCAATTTTCATTAACTAATCCAGCAAGAATATAATTATTATTTGTTTTTGCATTGAATAATTTATGTAAGAATTTAGGATCAAAATTTTCACATCCTGGATTTTCTTTGATTAATTTATTTGTTATAACATCAATTTTTTGTTGAAGTTGAGGAATAGATAAATTCTCATTACTTAGAATTGCATTTATTGCACCATCATAACTTACACCATAATCTTTTATTAATGCAAAAGCATCAACAATATTATCATTTTTAGATGATACTATTAATTGTAATAAATTTTTATCCATCTCAAATGTTAGATTTTTTTCTTTTAAAGCTTTGACTCTTTCATTTGCTATTTTAAAATCAACATCCGGTTTCCAGTTATATGTAATATAGTTTTCTACGCTATTTTTCATCCCCCCGCTATAAGAGTTATCTTTAAATATCTCAGGTAATGATTTTATATATTCTGCAGCAGCTTCATAATTATCATCTTTAATGTTAAAAGCTTCAAAAAAATTATGCCAAGATGGATATGCATTAACTTCATTAAATGCTTCTAGCATTTTAGCAACACCACCAATATCTTTAACTCCTATATTATTTAATTCTGAAATAAAACTGGTTGGGCTACTTGCGTTACTAGGCATATGTGCAAAACTTTCAATTTGAGCGTAATAATTAAAGAAATCAACATAATCTTGCGAATTAGTTAAAACATCCTCACGAGTTGCAAAACGCATTATATAATTAGCATATTTGTCCTTAAATTCTTCTGAGATATTATTAATAAAGCCTTTAGCTTCAGATGGATCTTTTAGAGTTAATAATTTCATAATACTCTCACGAGAAACAGTTCCTTTTTTGTTCCAAGAAAAATCAAATCCGTATTGTTTTGAAAACTCTGATATTTTTTTGAATTCTGCTAATGCTTCTACCGGATCATCATAGTTAGTGTCAATATTTAAATTCTTTAATTTATCATACTCAACTTTAAACTCTTGTATAAATTCTGGAGTTATTTTAGAAGGATCTTTTATTGATAAAGCTGCCCCAAAATAATAATCAGTTCCAAGAGCTTGAGTTATTTGTTCATTAGCTATAATTCTCTCTGGAGTTAATTGATCAATTTCTTCTGGAGAGTACTTATAAGCATTTGAAAATCTATCAAAAATATCTTTGAATGGAGCGCCTGTTTGATTAAAGATTTCAACACTTTTGTTCCATACTTTTTCATAATCAGGATTGTCTTGTGATTCTTCCCATAATTTTACCAATACTTCTATAGATTCTTTATCATCTTCAGTCTTAAACATATGTTGAATTTGTTGAAGATTATCAGGATTAATAAGCTTCATTACTTCAATATCTTTACTATTCGGATCAATTTCTAATAATAATTCTTTTATTTCATTAACAGACATTTCATTAAAGTTAGAATCACCTTCATATCTACTAATAATATCCATAGCATTTATATAAGCATTTAACGCTTCGGAATCTTTTATAGTATTCCTTATTTCAGCAATATCAGACTCTGTTAGATTATATTGTCTTAGAATATTATTAGCTTCTTGAGTTGAAATAGTTTTTTTATTTTCAAAAATTTCTTTATAAGAGAAAGTTGATAAGGTATTGTCTTGTTTTATAGTAGGAATACCTTCATCAGGTTGATTAATATGATTAACTTGGTCATTAGGATGGATTTTAGCATCATTTAAAACCATAGGTTTACCGTTCTTATCATATTCAACCAAAGTACCATCAGGCATTTGTTTAATATTTCTACCTTCAGTAGATTTTTGAGCTGCGAAACCTAATACACCCATTACTATTTCTTCAGGTTTTTTAGTTTTAAATTCAACTCCATCTTTGTTTCTTGTTGTATATTCTATAGTTCCATCTGGAAGTGTTTCTTGTTTGATACTTACACCTTCTAAAGCATTCATTGCAGCTTTATTAGCTCGTCCCCCAACTAGCATATTCATAAATCTTCCAAATGCTTCACCTTGAGCATTAGAACCAAATACTCCAGTTATATCTCCACCATTTAATGTTAATTCAAACAAGGCATCTGCACTTACTTCTGTTGCAAATCCAGCTGTTGATGTTGCTTTTGAAAATACATTTTTTAATAACTCTGATGAGATATTAGGGTTTGCTTTTAACATATTTTTTACAGAGTCACCAACAGGACCTGATACATAAACCCCAAACATCATATATGGGAGATTAGATACTTGTTTTTGAATAAGAGCATCTTTCTTATCTTCTGTTAAACCTTCTTGACTAGACATTGCATTTAATAAATCTATTCCATAGGATTCTGCTATTGAACCCATTGACATTCCGAGTCTAATAGCTTCTTTAGCTGCAGTTGGACCAAGTTTTTCAGCTAAAGCTTTTCCGCCTTGTTGAAGTAGGTTTGACCCTCCAAGCATAATTGATGTAGTTATTACTACGCCCATTTTCATCATTTCGCCAGTCATCTGTCCAGTGGCAATGTTTGATTCTATTTCATCTTTTCTATTTTCTACACCATAAAATTCTTTATACTCTTGTAAATATCTGTCTTTAATATTTTCGTATTTTTCTCCACCTAGTTCATTGTTATATCTTTTTTGAGTTATATCTTTTATTTCTTTAAGTATTCCAATCATTTTTTCAGGAGTAATATCTTCTTTTGATTTTATATCAGAGCTTATTCCTGCTAAGAAAGTTGCTGCTGTTTCAGAGTTGCCATCAAAGTATTGAGTTAGAGTATCCATTAATACTTCATCAAAAGATTTTTCTCTATTAGGGACAGTAATACCCTGTTTTTTTAATTGTTCTTCTCTATATAATGTATCAATTGTTTTAATTGAATCATTTAGCATTTCGGTTCGTTGTTTTAATGCTGTAATTGTTTGATATTTTATAGTTGTTTGTTGGAATTCATCAGCTTGTAGAATATTATAATCTTGACCTGTTGTATTTTTATACACGGTTTCAAAATTATATTCTGGATGAGCTAAGGCATAAGGAGAATTCGGCTCAACATTACCTGCCATAAACATTTCACCTGTTTTTTTTAGATTTTGTCTTGTTTTATTCCACAATTCAGCATAAGTATTATATTCTTCACCTGAAACTTTTGAAAATAACTCTTGAGCTGAATCACTTACAAACAAGCCTAATTTATCTAAATCACCAGAAGTATAATCAAATTTTTGCATTAGATTATATTGTTCTTCAACGGTTTCTTTAAAATGTTCACCAGTAAATTTTCTAAGTTCTCTTTGCCCCCTTTCTGAAAATTCTATTTTTGTTGTCATACTTGTATTTGTATTTGGAATAGCAGAAGCTAGAAGTGTTGTATCTAGCTCTGGATTATTTAGCATTTTTTTATATTGTTCTGCTGTATATTTTTTACCTCCTATGATATAACTTTTTTCTGTAACTTTCTTATCTATCCTTTTCATTTTAATTTCGCCATCAGGATAGTAAGTTACTGTTTCCATTGTTTCATTGTTGTATAAAGTAACTATGGTTTTTGAGCCATCACTATTTACTGTTGTTTTTGAATCAATAATATTTTCGCCAGCAGTTGATACATTTTGAGCAAAATCATTTATTGTTTTTTTATACTCATTTTCTGAATCTTTTTTATTAATATTTGCGATAAGAGATGATAAAGATGAAGCCTCATTTGAATCTAAGGTTTTATTTCCATCAGAATCGTACATATCAAATAATAGGTGGTATTTTTTATCTACTTGTTCTTTTTTTATTCCACCTTTTAATATGAATTGATTTCTCAAATCATTTTGATTTTGTGAATTTATGTTGTTGTCGCCTGACAATTCCTTATTCCTTATTCTCGATACACTTCACTATATGTATGTACGGCTAAGAATAAGTAAATCTTTAGAGTTTATGAAGAAATCTTAAGAAACTAAATAATTAAATAAATTATTATATGGAGTTGGGACATTATATTTTTGACCAAGCTGAATTATTGTACCAGCAAAAGCATCTATTTCTGTTGGTTTCCCATTTTCGATATCTTGAAGCATTGATGTTTTGCCATATGGAGCCATAGTCTTAAACGTATTTATTGCATTTTTAGCTAAAATTTCAGGATTATTTACCCCCTCATATTTAGCAATTTTTATTACTTCTTTTAATATTTTCCATAATAAATCTTCTATATATGGTAAATCATTCATTTCTCCAAAAGTTTTTCTTGTAACTGCACTTAATTGGTTTGCAATGATATTCAACATAAATTTTTGCCACATAGAAGATTTTATATCATTTGCTATTTCATAATTTATTTTATTCGCTTCAAAAAATTCTTGTAATTCAGAATCTTTAGCCATTACAATTTTATTTACATCATCATGAATAATATTCCTATCTTTTCTCATAATACTATTACATATAAGATATGATGGAATAACTGTAGCTTCAGGATATTTACCACTTATAATATCTTCGCTTGATATACCATTTAATAATGAAATAATTTTTGTATTTTCATCAATAAAACCGGATAAATCATCTATAACTTGTGACAAATTATAGAATTTTACACTAATAATTATTAAATCCATTGGATAAGCATTACTAGATGTCATATAATTAAAATTATATTTTTTATCATTAATGATTGTAGGATTACTTCTATAATATTCCAGCCTCTTATCATCAACTAAAATATTAACATTTGGAATTTTAGAAGCATAAACAGCTCCAACACCGCCTAACCCTACTATTAAAACATTTTTAATCATCTAATAACTCGTTATACAAATCTATCGTATTAATACAAATTTTTAAATTTCTATCTACTAAGCTTTTAATCGTTAATTTATAACATGCCAGCAAAGCTCTATTTAAACCTTTATCTTCCTCTAAACATGGAGAAATAAAATCAATCATTTCCTTTGGTCGGGTTCTTTCTTCAATTTTATCTGCTATAAAAATAACTTTTTCGAAATCAGTCATATTGTTATGACCAATAGTATGCCACCTAATTGCAGATAGAATTTCTTCATCATATATGTTGAATTCTTTTTTAGCAACATAAGCTCCTGCAGGTGCATGGAAAGTTTTAGGATTGATTTTTTCACAAGATTCAACAGAGCAATATTTATCCATAATTTCAATCAAATCTTCTTTTGATAAACATTTTGCACAATCATGAACCAATCCTGCAAGTTCGGCTTTTTCGAAATCTAAACCAAATTTTATTGCCAATTCTTTTGCTTTATCTGCAACTCCCAAAGAATGTTCAAATCTTTCTTCATTCAAATTTTCTTTTAACCAAGTTATAATTTCATTTTTATTCATACAAACCATTTTCTTTTATATACTCTACTACTCTAGGAATTTCTAATCCTTCTATTGATTTTTTATTGTTTATATTATCACGAACTTCTGTTGATGATACATCAATATAATCCATAGGTGAAAATTCAAAATCGTATCCCATATTTTTGAATTTATCAAAATCTGATTCCTTAAAATTATTGCAACGTGGAAAAACAATAAAATGTAAATGTTCTTTTAATTTATCAGTTTCATACCAAGTATCAATTTTTTCAAACGCATCTGTTCCAATTAAAAAATTAACTTTATCCGAAATATTATATATTTTTTTTAACTCTAAAATAGTTAAATATGTATAAGAACGTCCTTCTCTTTTATACTCAATATCACTTATATCAAACCCATCTACATCTGATATTGCAAGTTTAACCATATTATATCTATGTTGTGCTAGACTTTTATCAACTTCTTTATGAGGGGGCAAGTAAGCTGGAATAAATAACACTTTATCAAACTCATAATTCTCAAGCGCAAATTTAGCAACTTGCAAGTGAACCTTATGTATCGGATTAAATGTACCTTGAAATACACAAAGTTTCATTGCTGTCCTTCTCCCAACTGAGCATTAACATTTTTCAATTCTTTTTTTACAGACTCAAATGAATAATTTAATGTAGCATTATTTTTTATTGCAACTTCTAATGCTTTTTTATATTTTTCTAGATCACCTTGATATCTAAAAACTTGGGCATAATTATAATATAAATCGCCATTTTCTGGATTCAATTCCATTGCATCTTTTAGCATATCAGTTGCTTCCATAAAACGTTGTTGTTTTATATAGATTTTGTTTAATATCTTATAAGCATCAATATCTAAAGGATTGTATTGTATAGTATTTTTTAAATAAAAAATAGCATTTTCTGTATCCCCCATTTCAAAAGCGATTGATGCCAAATTAAAATAAGCCCAACTATAATCAGGAGCAATTGATAGAACTTTATTAAATTTTTCGATTGCTAAATCTAACAAACCTTCTTCTTTAAAAATATTTCCCATATAAAAATGGGCAAACAAATCACCGTCATTTAGTCCGACTGTTTTTTGAAAATATTCTAAAGCTTGATCATACTCACCTTTTTTGAAATAACACAATCCTAAATTAAAATAACAATTTGAATCATCTGGTTCAGCAGACACAACTTTTTCTAAGGCAGGAATAGCGTAATCATACTTTTCCATTTCAATATATGTTAACCCCAAATTATAAAAGAAATCAGGTTCTGGGGATAATTCTATTGCTTTCAAATATGTTTTCTCTGCTTTGGGGTAATTCTTTAATTTTTCATAAGCAATAGCAAGATTATACAAAAGCTCTGGATTATCAGGAAAAGTCCTTACTAAATATAATAAATTTTTCTTAGCTTCCTCATTAAATCCATTATCAAGTAACAAGATAGAAAGAGTTCTTCTTGCCTGAAAATTATATGGATCCTCTCTTAATATCGCCTGTAAATCTTCAATTTCTTCTGCCATATTTTTATAATATCAAATGAGTAACAGCTTAGCAACTTTATTGCACTATATTATATTAATATGATAAAATTAGGCAAAAGAGGGTAGAAATATGACACAAGTAACATTAATTAAAGGGGACGGAATAGGTCCTGAAATTTCAGAAGCAGTAGTTGATATTATAGAAGCAGCAGGTGCTAAAATTGAATGGGATATTCAAACAGCAGGTGCTGATGTTGCAGAAATAGAAGGAACTCCATTACCTAAAAGAGTTATTGATTCTATCAAAAGGAATAAAGTTGCTCTTAAAGCACCTATTACAACTCCTATTGGAAAAGGTTTCCGTTCAGTTAATGTTCAACTTAGAAAAGAATTAGATTTATATGCAAATTTAAGACCTTGCAAAAATATTCCAACAGTTAAAACTAGATTTGATAACGTTGATATTGTTGTTGTACGAGAAAATACCGAAGATTTATATGCAGGTATTGAAGAAAAACCAGATGAAAATACTGCAAAAAGTATAAAAATTATTACAAGAGATGCTTCAATAAGAATTGCAGAATTTGCATTTGATTATGCAGTTAAAAATAATCGTAAAGAAGTTTGCGTTGTTACAAAAGCAAATATTTGCAAACTATCTGATGGTCTATTTTTAGATTGTGCAAGAGAAGTTGCAAAAAAATATCCGCAAATTAACTTTAGAGAAATACTTGTTGATAACTGTTGTATGCAATTAGTACAAAAACCTGAACAATTTGACGTATTACTACTACCAAATTTATATGGTGATATCGTTTCTGATTTAACTGCAGGTTTAATTGGCGGACTTGGAGTTGCTCAAAGTGCAAATATTGGTCTTCAAGCATCGGTGTTTGAAGCCGTACACGGTTCTGCCCCAGATATTAAAGGGCAAGATAAGGCAAATCCAATGGCACTACTTCTTTCTGCTTGTGAAATGCTTAACTTTATTGGAGAAAATAAAGCCGCTGAAAAAATACAAAAAGCACTATATAAAACTCTTGAATCAGGGATTAAAACTGCAGATTTAGGAGGGAATGCAAAATGTTCTGAATTTACAAATGAAATTATTAAAAACTTAGGAGGTATAAATGGCTAATACTGTTGCTTTTGATCCTGGATATGGACCACATCTGGCTAGCTTTATACATTCTATTGAATATATGTATGCAGAAATTAATAAATTTAAAAATTTAGGACAAAAACGTTTTAAATTTAAAACATTTTATCCTCAAATACTTGCAATGATTGAACAAAATACTGCATTCTATTTAGGTTGTATGCTATGGGCTACATACGTTGTATCTCAAAAAGATGCAGAACTTACTGGTAATCATTGCTTAGGTTTAGAATATAAAGAAGATGTAGAACTTCAAGAAATAAACTATGTATCTGAATTTGTTAAATGGTTTGGAAAAGATACAAAATATTATCTTAATATAGGTTATGAATATCCACAAGAATATCAAGAAATCCTTGATATATACAAAGAATTTGCCAAAATAAATGAAGGCTTTGTAAATGCTAAAACATCAAACGATATTAAATTACCAAAACAACTAAAAACTCCTAGCGAAAAAGATATTCAAAAAATATTTGATACTATAACTAAAGAAGTTGTAACAACAGGTAATTTTAATAAACTTTTTGAGTTAAAAGACCTAATTATTTAGCCAAATTAATTGCAGCTGC
>CALUUV010000070.1 GCA_944324055.1 Candidatus Gastranaerophilales bacterium
CCCCCTTGAATAGTTAGAAAAAAATAATATAATAATAATGTAATGTCTTATTATGCAACTTTTTTGAAAAAAATCCCCAAAATAAAAAGGTTTCTGGATAACGATTGTTCTGACCAGATATATCACTATACAAAACCGGAAAAACTTTTAAACATAATCTCAAACAAGACATTGAGATTGTCTAATGTACTTTATCTAAATGATAAAGCAGAAGTATCATACACTTATAGACTTATTGTAGATTTAATAAACGAAAATCCACAATTAAATAATGAACTATATAGCAAAGTCATTGATTATTTTACGAAGAAATACAAGCATATAGTTGATGGGGATGATGAATTATATCAACAAGAATATTACACAATATCATTTTCAACAGAAAAAGATAATTTAATTCTCTGGAACAATTATTCTAAAGAAAAAACATACACAGGATACAACCTTGGTTTTGACATCAATGATTTAATGTGTGACATCTACAAAAAACAATATAACGCAATTTGCGGATGTATTATTTATGATGAAAAGAAACAAAAGTCGATCATTCGAGCAATTCTTAATCATTGGAATAAAAAATACGAAAGAGCACTCTCGGCTTTAAAATACAAAAAATTAGCTAAAAAATTAAGACTTGAAAACATAACATTTGAATTAATTGATATACTAAGTTTGGTAAGTGTATTCTTCAAAAAGAATGAATTCCAAGATGAAGAAGAATACAGAATCGTAATTGTTAATCATACTCAGTTTGGAGAATTACCAGAACCAACAAAAATTATAGAAAAGAATGGTTTATTTGTTCCATACATTGAATATAAGTTCCCTAAAAAAGCATTAAAATCAATTAATATCGGACCAACAATGAATGAAAGTATATTCTACACAAGTACAAATAGAATGTTATTAAATTTTGGATACGATAAAGTTGATGTTAGTTGGTCAAAAATTCCATTAAGATATTAATATTTGTAAATAAATCTTAGAATTAAGGCAATTCATATTTTCAGGCAATTTAAATGATGTATGGATAATGTATCATTTAAAGCTCGAATAAGACCAACAACAATGAAAGAATTCACAGAAGCAACTGCTGACATCTATAAGCGTGCTTCAGTAGAATACCCTTGGACTGCAAAAGAAACTATTAAAGCTGCCAAAGCATATACAACTGATATTTTAGATTGCACAGCAGGTGGCATTGTTGATGAAACGGGTAAAAATGTAGTTTTATTCCATATATGCCCAACACAACCTCAAAATTTCAATTTCAAAGAAATAGAAAAACATATTATGAGTTTTGTAGAAGAAGGGAAAGGTAAGCTAAAAGGATTTCTACTTGGATCACAAAAAATGTTCCACGATTCAGAAATGATGTTCAAAAGACTACATCGAATGCTAACAAGCAGAAAAATTCCTACAACTATTATCAAAGGAAATAAAGATGACAAAAGTCACATCTTATATAATGCAGCAAAAGATGAATGGTTAGTATCAAACTTTGCCATCAACCAAAAATTACATAATGGCGAAAAAGATGCAAAAAAAATATTAACAGATTGCTTTGATGAAGTAAAAGTTGCAACTGGGGATATAATTTAATAGCAAATTTATTTTTTTGATGTTTTTATGCATATAACAACTTATAAACAGGGGTTATTGTATACAAATTTCAAGAATTAATTATACTAATAACATAAGTAAAATTAACAGTATAAAAAATAATCAAATTAATCATCTTCAAAATATTAATCAAGATAGATTTGAAAAACAAAATAATTATAATGGAATACATTTTTTAGGTGTAAATAAAAAAGGACAAGTTAAACAAAGAGCAATGTTTTGCCACATAACAGCTCTTCCAGGTACTCGTTCATATTGTGGTCAATTTATTGATCCAGAGACAGATAAATTTATTGATTTTTTATCAAAATCAAAACAAACACACTGGATAATGAATCCTCTATCTGCAGTTGGTCCTGATTTATCACCATACAATGCAAGTGGAAGATTTAGCAGAAATAAATATCTAGTAAACTTAGGTGAATGCACAAAAGAAGAATATGGAAAAATCCTTAAACCAAATGATTTACCTGATGATGTAACATCTCCAGTATTTACTCTTGAAATGCTTCAAAAACAAAAAGACCCAAGATTTAAAAAAGCGTATAACAACTTTAAAAAACTTCCTGAAACAACTCCAATAAAACAAGAATACAATCAATTCTGCAAAGATAAAGGTGATTTATGGCTAGATACATATTCTACATATAATGCACTAAGCAAAAGACACGGAGATAACTTTGTAACACAAAGGATTCCTATTGCTGCAGGTATAGGAAAATCAATAAACAAAGCACAACCTAATAATTCATCAAATCCAAAAAATTTAAACCAATATAATGTAACTCTATTAACTGGAAATCACGATTATGCCTCACTACGAGAATATGTTGATTTACTATTAACAGAAAAACCAAAAACCTATAAAGATGGCGATAATTCGCCTAAATTATTTAGAGAATTTTGTAAAAAAGAATTAAAATTAAATAATAAACAAATGGAAGATAAAGAAAATGTAGCTAAAAAGACATTAATTTGGCACTATCAACAACCGGTTAAAAGAGTTGATACAACAATTTCAGATACCTTAGGAATATATTTTAGACCTAATTATCCTGGACACTGGTTAGGCGAAGAAGATGTATATTTAAAGAAACCAGAACCGCACGCACTTGTAAGACCTTGGAGTAATGTATTTGAAAAAGGATTCTTAAATAAACCAAAAACAAATCCTCCAGGATTAAAACCTGGTTATAAAGAGAAAGCAGATGAATACATCAAGACAATGCAAGATTTATTCGGTTAAATTTATATTCTTTTTGTAAACTTATGTAAATATACATATAAAAAAATATCAACTTTGGGTCTGGTATATACTTTGTATATACATAGAGTATAAGGAGATTATTAATGGTAAAAGGTCCAGCAGGCACAACATCAGTAAAATTCATCTACGAAGATGGAGGAAAAAAGGTTACACGAGAAATTAGCATTCAACCTGGTATAAAAATAGATTTCAGTGGTTCAAGCAAAACAGAAAATGGCAAATATCATATTGGAGCAGATGGCGCAATATATAACGATAAAGGCGATAAAATCGATGTTATACAAACAACTAAAGAACAAATGGCAGCCCTAGAAGGAATGTCAATGGTCGCAGAAGAAGAAGGCAGTAACGCTAAAAAAGGAAAATTTGTTTTAACTGATGCAGACATAAATGCAGCAATGACACAAGAAGGAGGAGAAAAAAGTTCATTGACTGTAAATATGCGTCAAAATGCATTAGGCGGAAATAAACGAACTCATTACAGAGATGGACAATGGGATACTGGAGCAAAAATGTCATCAGGAGTTTATTCTACAAGGCTTACAGGCTCGGGTAAACCATCATATGTAGATGTATCCTCTAATAGAACAGAAAAAGCTGCACAGGAAAGAAATGAGGCAGCTTGGGCAGAGGAACATCCTATATTAAATGGTATAAAACAAATTTGGAATTATTTCACTGAATAAATATAAAAAGACAGGCTATGCCTGTCTTTTTTTTAAAATTTGTTATATCATACTTTTATGATTATACAATTTTTAAATTCTTGCATTTCACTAAATGAGAAATTATTTGAAGGATTAGATACTTTAATATGTAAAACTAACATGCCAGATTGGTTGTGTGATGCTGTTTTAGATAGCGTACATACGTTACCTTTATTATTTTTAGTATTCTTGATTATTGAAATTATAGAATATTTTTATTCTGATAAAATAAATCATCTTATTAAACATGCAGAAAAAGCAGCAACTGTTGTTGGGGCAACTTTAGCAATAATTCCCCAATGTGGATTTTCTATTATTGCCACATCACTATATTTAAGAAAATATCTCACTAAAGGGACACTTATTGCAATATACCTTGCAACTTCAGATGAAGCAATCCCAATCCTTTTAACACAACCTAATAAAATGCATTATATTATCCCAATTATTTCAATAAAATTAATTATTGCAATTTTGGCAGGATACATTATCGATAGCATACTTAAAGACAAAAAATATATTCCACAAAAAGAAAATATAGAAGAACATTCAGGTTGCTGCCACCACTCAATAGATGAAAGACATCCTAAAGAATTAATAATACACCCTATAAAACATACATTAAATATATTTGTATTTATTCTTTTAATAACAATTCTATTAAACTTTTTTATTCAAATATGTCTAAAATATACCCTAATTCACAGTATTTTTCATAACTTGAAATATATAGCACCTGTATTTACAGGATTTATTGGTCTTATTCCAAACTGTGCAATATCAGTTGGACTTACTATGATGTTAATAAATGGAACATTAAAATTTTCTGCAGTAATATCAGGTCTATTATCAAATGCAGGATTAGGACTTTTGGTACTATTTAAACAAAAAGAAAATTATAAAGACACTAGTATAATAATATCTATTGTACTAGTAGTAAGTATAATCGTTGGATTTATTTTACAGATATTTAATTTATAAAAGAGGTATTATGGTTGATTTAAATAACATACTAGAAGAAAAATGGGTCTTAACTATCGTACACATAGTATTTTTCTATGCGGTAATCAAATTATCAAATGTTCTTATTGATAAATTTATTATTAAAATAACAAAATACAAAGACGATTTTGAATTCAAAAAACAATTATTTACATTAAAATCAATATTTAAATCAATTGCAGATACAATTATTGTAATTTTTGCAATAATGTTTATCCTAAATAACTTAGGAATAGATATCCGACCAATATTAACTGCGGCAGGAGTTTTAGGTGTTGCAGTAGGTTTTGGAGCAAAGAGATTTTTTGAAGATATCATAACAGGTTTTTCACTACTACTAGAAGGACAAATTAGAGTTGGTGATTATGTAGAAATCGCAGACCACAAAGGAGTTGTTGAAAAAGCAGATATTAAATTAGTAAAACTAAGAGATTTACAAGGTCGAGTTCACTACATTAGAAATGGAATGATTGATACTGTTATAAATTATACAAGAGACTTTTCTTATTATGTTTTTGATATCGGTGTAGCATATAAAGAAAATATTGATTATGTAATCTCAGTACTAAGAGAACTTGGAGAAAGCTTCAGAGAAAACTATCCAGAAAAAGAATACATACTAGCTCCATTGGAAATATTAGGGCTCGAAAAATTTGATGATTCTGCAGTAATTATTAGAGCAAGATTCAAAACAACACCTATAAAACAATGGGAAGTAGGTAGAGCATTCAATCTTAAAATAAAAGAAAAATTTGATGAACTAGGAATAGAAATCCCATTCCCTCAAACAACTGTACATATTCAAAATAATAATTAATATTTCTTGAAAAATATTAATAATAAATCTATAATATATTTGGCTTAGGAGCAGAATATGTCAGATGAAGATAATATAATAGAAAACTTTTCAAAAAATATAGACAAAGCAAAACTTGCTGGACAAATTCAAAACTACCTAAAAGGTGGTAATGAAGGTATGTTTAAAGAAAAGAAATCAGAATTTGAATACAAAAGAGATATTATAAGAATGTTATTAGAAAGAAAAAGAAACGGACTTTAATTTATGCTAAAAAGAATTTTATTGGTGTTAATGTTATGTGTATCATTAGGTTTAACAACATATGCAGCAGATAATTATATAAATTTAGATAAAATGCATATTAAATCAAATAATCAAATGACAAAAGAGCAATATAAACAAGCTCAAAAAATAATAAAACAGCTACAAAAAGAAACACCAAAACAATTTGATAAGAATTATGGACCTTTTTTAGCTGCGATATATGATGACAAAGGGAATCTAATAGCTAAAGCACAGAATAGTGTAATTCCTGGTTGTGATTGCACAAATCATGCTGAAATGAATGCTATTCGATTAGCTCAAAAGAAATTAAAGACATATGATTTGTCACCATATAATCTAAGCATATATGTTACAGCCGAACCTTGCATAATGTGTGCAGGAGGTATAATGTGGTCCGGCATAAAAAATGTTTATTTTAGCGTATATTCAAAAGACGTTGAATCTATAACAGGTTTTGACGAAGGCTATAAACCCGATTGGATTTCTCAATTTAAAACAAGAGGAATTAATGTCTATGGAGGCATAGAACAAGAATCAGGTAAAAAAGTTTTAACTGAATATGTTTCAGAAGGAAAGACTATATACAAACCTAAACGTAAATGTAATTAACCCTTATTTTACCCAACCACGTTTTGTTTCTTTTGAATCAAAAATATGGCCATTTACAAGTCTTTGGATTTTATTAACACCAGAGACTTCAGAGTCAAATTGGTTAAAATGAGCCTTATCAATTTCTCTAACAGCAGTATGTTTAGTTACAGGTGTTAATGTATTTGTTTTAACTCTATAACCTGCATAAGATAAAATAAATGTTTTTGTATCACCTGATGCATTTTTTCCTGAAAGAGCAACTCTATCACGGCTCAAAGATCTTTGATAAATATCTGCATAACCTTCTTCCATTAAACCTTTAGCAAATCTATTTGCAGCCTTGCCTTTATCAGACATCATATTTTTGATTTTTAACATTGAATTAAATGGTTGAGTTGATACTTTAAACATTTAATAAATCTCCTATAATTTAACATATATAATATAAATCCCCTAAAATTATTTTTTGCTAGTTTTTAATTGTGATTTTTATAACGATATAATTATATGTAAATCACGATTTATTTATAAAGAAAATATAAAGTTTTCAATAAATTCAAGAATATTGTTTGACATTGAAGTTTTTAGATGTACGATAATTAATAAGTGTAAAAATCACAATATACAAAATCAATTTTTAAAGAAAATATGTTCATACTTTTATAGAAAATGGTAAAAAAAGGAGATTAAAACATGCCAAAAACTAAAAGTTCAAAAGTTGAAAAGTTAGAAAAAGACTTGGCAGCAAGTACTTTGGTTGAAAGCCCAGAATCTTTAGAAATTTTAATTCAAAAGGTTAAAAAGGCACAAAAAATATTTTCAACTTATTCACAAGAAAAAGTAAATGAAATCTTTAAAGCAGCAGCAACAGCAGCTGATAAAGCACGTATTCCATTAGCTAGAATGGCAATAGAAGAAACAGGAATGGGTGTTTTAGAAGATAAAATTATTAAAAACCACTTTGCATCAGAATATATTTACAACAAACACAAAAATGCAAAAACTTGTGGAATCATCAAAGAAGATAAAATTAATGGTATCAAAGTTGTTGCAGAACCTTTAGGAATTGTTGCAGGTATTGTACCAACAACAAACCCAACATCAACTGCAATCTTCAAAGCATTAATCGCTTTAAAAACAAGAAACGCAATTATCTTCTCACCACACCCTAGAGCAACAAAATGTACAATTGCAGCAGCAAAAGTTGTTTTAGATGCAGCAGTTAAAGCAGGTGCTCCAGAAGATATTATCGGTTGGATTGATGTTCCATCAATTGAATTATCAAACCAATTAATGAAACACGAATCAATCGCTTGTATCTTAGCAACAGGTGGTCCTGGCATGGTTAAAGCAGCTTATTCATCAGGAAACCCAGCATTAGGTGTAGGTCCTGGTAACGCAGCAGCTGTTATCGATGAAACAGCAGATATTAAAATGGCAGTTTCATCAATCCTTATGTCAAAAACATTCGACAACGGTATGATTTGTGCATCAGAACAATCAGTAGTTGTTGTTGATAAAGTATATGAAGAAGTTAAAAAAGAATTCTTATACAGAGGTGCATATTTATTAAGTGCTGATGAAGAAAAGAAAATGATAGATCTTCCATTCATCGATCCAAAACGTGGAACAGCACATCCAGCAATCGTTGGTCAAAGTGCACACAAAATTGCAGAATTATCAGGATTTGAAATTCCAGAAGATTCAAAAATCTTATTAGCAGAAAGACCAAAAGTAGATTGGGAAGATCCATTCTCAAGAGAAAAATTATCTCCAATCTTAACAATGTATAGAGCAAAAGATTTTGAAGATGCTGCAGAACAAGCTTATGAACTAATTTCAAAAGGTGGCGCAGGTCACTCAGCAGACTTATATACAGATGCACGTCGTCAAGAAAGAATTGACAGATATGCAGAAAAAATGCCAACTTGTAGAGTATTAATCAACTCACCATCAGCTCAAGGTGGTATCGGTGATTTATACAACTTCAAATTAGAACCATCACTTTCATTAGGTTGCGGTTCTTGGGGTAAAAACGCAATATCAGGTAACATTGGTGTTGAAAACTTATTGAACTACAAAACCGTTGCTGAAAGGAGAGAAAATATGTTATGGTTCAAAGTTCCTTCTAAAGTTTACTTCAAGAGAGGTGCTGTTGACTTAGCTCTTCGTGAACTTCAAGGCAAAAAACGTGCATTTATCGTAACAGACAGATTCTTATTTGATTCTGGTGCAGTTAATGCAATCATTAATGTATTAGATGAAGTTGGTATTGAATATCAAATCTTCTTTGATGTTAAACCAGACCCAACATTATCAACAATTAATCAAGCTATGGCAATGGTTAAAACATTTGAACCTGATGTATTCATTTCATTAGGTGGTGGTTCTCCAATGGACGCAGCTAAGATTATGTGGTTAATGTATGAACAACCTGATACAAACTTTGAAGATATCTCTATGAG
>CALUUV010000071.1 GCA_944324055.1 Candidatus Gastranaerophilales bacterium
ATTAAATATACAGTATCTTGTCCTCATACAGTAGATAATACAAAAACTGTTAATGAATTAGAAAAAGAACATGTAAAAGTAAACCAAGTTTATGTTGGTACTTGTACAAACGGTCGTATTGAAGATTTACGAGTTGTTGCAAGTATTTTAAAAGATAAAAAGGTTAACTCAGATGTTAGAATGTTAATATGTCCAGCATCTCCAACTGTTTATAAACAAGCATTAAAAGAAGGTTTACTAGAAACATTTATTGATGCAAATGCACAAATATTACCACCTGGTTGTGGTCCATGTGTTGGTGTACATGCCGGCATATTAGGAGATGGAGAAGTTTGTTTAGCAACTCAAAATAGAAACTTCCAAGGTAGAATGGGTAACACAAAAGGAGAAATTTATTTGGCATCTCCATATGTTGCAGCATATACCGCAATTAACGGATATATTTCTGCTAAATAATTAGTATAATAAAATCAAAAAGGTGGTAATTATGGTAAAAAAATGCCCGTTTACACAAGGAGATTGTACTCCAGAATGCAGTCTATTTGTTGCAAATGAAGATTTGAACGAGTTCTTTTCTGCACGTTTATCAAGCTTAGGTGTTATAGATAAGCAAAATAATGGTTCTTGTTCATTAAAAATGCTTGCAATGAGTGGTGGTAGATTTATATTTGAAAATACAACTACTAAACGATTATAATAGAATATAATCGTAAATCTTTGTTACAAAGCATGGTATTCATCACATATGTTTTGTATACTATTAGTAAGTGGAGAGGAGATTTTAGTGATTAGCGAGGGTATGTTAGATAAAGTATTATCGCCACAAGATTTAAGAAAAATATTGAATGCTGATAATATGGAAATAGTAAGACTTTGCAGAAAAACTTCTATTGTTCCAAAGAAAGATGAAAATGGTAAAACATATTTTTCAATGGAAGAAGCTCGTATATTAAAACAAGCAAAAGAATCAAAGTCTTTGATGACAAAATCATCATCACAAGTGGTAGTTAATACATTATTGTCATCTTTACAAAAGATGGAAGATACAATGACTAATTCTATAACTGAGTCTTTAACTAAAGTTTTAGATGAAAGATTAGAAGGAATGGATGAAGTTGTTGTAGAACTTATTCGTTGTAAAACAGAAAATGAAAACTTAAAGAATAAAGTTAATGAGTTGAATAAAGAAAACTATCGACTTAAAAATACTTTAAATTCATATAAACCATTTGCTTTTGGGTTATATGTAAAAAAACAAGAAGATGATATTTTACTATAATTTGATAAGGGAAAGATAGTATGGCTGTTAAAGAAGATATAGCTGCAACTTCAACAGATGAAAGAGGCAGAGCTCTAAAATTAGCGATAGAAAAAATCGAAAAAGATTTTGGTAAAGGTGCAATAATGCGCCTAGGTGATAAAACAACAGTTAATGTAGATGCAATCCCAACAGGAGCATTAGCATTAGATGTTGCATTAGGTATCGGTGGAATCCCAAGAGGAAGAATTATCGAAATCTATGGTCCAGAATCTTCTGGTAAAACAACTTTGGCTCAACATATTGTTGCAGAATGTCAACAAAGAGGTGGTATTGCAGCATTCGTTGACGCAGAGCATGCTCTAGATCCTGAATACGCAAGAAATTTAGGCGTAAATATTGATGAGTTATTAATCTCTCAACCTGATACAGGTGAACAAGCATTAGATATTACAGAAGAATTAGTTCGTTCAGGTGCGGTTGATATTGTTGTTGTCGATTCAGTTGCTGCATTGGTTCCAAAAGCAGAAATCGAAGGAACAATGGAAGATCAGCAAATGGGCTTACAAGCAAGATTAATGTCTAAGGCTTTAAGAAAATTAACTGGTGTTATTGGTAAGACAAATACAACTGTTATTTTCATTAACCAATTAAGACAAAAAATCGGTGTTATGTATGGAAATCCTGAAACAACAACAGGTGGTAACGCTTTAAAATACTATGCATCTGTAAGAATGGAAATTAAACGTGTTGAAGGTTTAAAAGGCGATGGAATGGATGTCGGAAATCATGTAAGAGTTAGAGTTCTTAAAAACAAGGTAGCTCCTCCATTCAGAACTGCAGAGTTTGATATTATATTTGGAAAAGGTATTTGTAAAACTGGAAATATTCTAGATGTCGCAGTGAATTTAGATATAGTTAAAAAAGCTGGTGCTTGGTTCAGTTTCAATGATGAGAAACTTGGTCAAGGCCGAGACAAAGCAAAAGAATATTTGAATGCTAATCCAGAATTGTTAGCAGAAGTTGAAAAACTCGTTCGAGAAAAGCTTGCAGAACAATAAGAAATGTAAAAAATGAAGCCTTATTTAGCAAAAATAAGGCTTCATTAGTTTTAAATATTGCGTATACATGTGTGTAAAGTTAAAGTGAAAGGTAGTGGAAAATGGTACAAGCAATAAGCGGTTTCAGACCATACGTATCTGCTGTTCCACCAGTTGTAAACCAACAACGTGTCAACCAAATTAAGCTTGAACGCAATGAAGTTACTGATGATTTAAGGAATGGAAAAATTACTGATATGCAAGCCATGTCAGAAAGAGTAGCTCTTAACTCTCAATTATCAGATGCAAAAGCTCAAGCTGCACAGGCTAGAAATGTGCAACAAGTAAACGCAGTTAGTCATTCACAAACAGTAAAACCTACCACAGTAACCAATCCTCAAGAGGTTAAACCTGCCAATGTAGCTGCTATGGATAGGCAACAAAAAGGTAAGGAACTATCGCAGGCTGAAAAACAACAAATTGTTGAAAACCAAATGAAGCAAATGGCTATAAATAATCAGGTTTTACATGGTCTAACAGCAGTATAAGAAAACTTTATAGAATGTATTACAGATAGGTTGGATAATTATTTTATTCAACCTATTTTTTATGACCCAAATAAATTTAATTGAGGTGGTACAAGTTCTGGCTTGTCTGCGTATTTTTTCTTTGTTGAAAGATTTTTTGAGAAATCTTTTTGCATTTTATTCATCAAAGATTGAGATTTTTCAATAACAGAATTTGGTAATCCTGCCATTTTGGCAACGTGAATACCATAACTCTTACTTGCTCCACCAGGAACAATTTTTCTTAAGAATTCAATTTTTCCATCTTCTTCTGTAATTGTAATTCTATAATTCTTAATTTGTGGGTAAGTTTTTGTCATTACGTTAAGTTCGTGGTAGTGAGTTGCAAAAATACATCTTGCATTTATTTTAGTTGCAATATGTTCTGCAACGGCCCAAGCTATCGCAACACCGTCATATGTACTTGTTCCACGACCTATTTCGTCAATTAAGATGAAACTGTTTTCTGTTGCGTTGTTTAGGATGTAGGCAGTTTCAACCATTTCAACCATAAATGTTGATTGACCTAAAGTTAAATCATCACTAGCTCCAACTCTTGTAAATATTTTGTCGGCAATACCAATTCTTGCATAATCTGCAGGAACATATGATCCGATTTGAGCTAATATTGCAATAAGTGCATTTTGACGCATATATGTTGATTTACCTGCCATGTTAGGTCCTGTTAGAATCATGAAACGAGTAGAATTGTTTTCGATAGAGTCGTTTAATTCTAAATCGTTTGCAACATATGTTCCTAATGGAAGGATTTTTTCTAATACTGGGTGTCGTCCATTTTTGATAACAAATTCAGATGTTTCATTAAGTTCTGGTTTAACATAATTATTTTCTAATGCTGTTGTTGCAAAAGAAGTTAAAACATCTAATTGAGCAATACATTCTGCAACTTTTCTTATAAGTTCTACAAACTCTTTTGAATAAGTTTTAAAATCAGAATAGATTTTGTATTCTAATTCATTAATCTTAGTTTGCGCTGATAAAACATCGTCTTCATGTTTCTTTAATTCATCAGTGATAAATCTTTCTCCTCCTGTAAGAGTTTGTTTTCTAATATAGTTAGGTGGAACTTGATTTAAGAATGAGTTTGTAACCTCAATGTAGTATCCAAAAACCCTATTAAATCCAACTTTTAGATTTTTTATTCCTGTTTTTTCTTTTTCTTGTTGCTCAAAATTTTCTATCCAAGTAGTACCATTTGTTAGCAAATCTCTTAAGTAATCTAAGCCTTCATCAACTCCAGCTTTTATTACTCCACCTTCTTTAATAACGTTTGGTGCATCTTCTGCAATAGTCTTGTCAATAATTTGTGCATAATCAAATAGCTCTGGAATTTTATCTTCAATCTCGTTAAAGATAGAAAGCTCTGATTCTTTAACAAGTTTTAGTAAATCCGGAAGAACTAAAAGAGAATCTTTTAGACTAAGAAAATCTTTAGGTAATGCAACTGTACTACTCAATCTAGTTGCTAGTCTTTGGATATCATATATTTGGTTAAGAATTTCAGTTATTTCAATTCTTGATGTGTCGTTTTCAATAAGCTTTTCAACAATTTCTTGTCTTGATTCAATTTCTGAAATTTTCTTTAATGGCTGGCATATCCAAGATTTTAATAACCTTGTACCCATGTTTGTATTTGTTCTATCAATAGCCCAATAAAGAGAACCATATTTATTTTTTTCTCTCAATGTTTCAACAAGCTCAAGATTCTTTCTAGTACTTGAATCCATAAGAACATATTGAGAAAGCTCGTATTGCTCTATTGTATCTATTTTAGGGAATGATGATTTTAAGTTTTCCCAAATATATGCTAATAATGCTGCTGCCGCTCTGAATCCTAGTTTGCAGTTGTCATATCCTAATGTGTCTAATGTTGTAAGATTTAGAGCGTTTTTAAGATTTGCTTTTGCAAAGTCTGGCTCAAATATTTTTGCCGGAACTTTTGAACATCTGTAATTTGCTACAATTTCATCAGGAAGGTTAAGCTTTTCATCTGGAACTATTTGGAATGGCATTGCTTTTTGAGCAATAGATGGTCCAATTATTTCAGAAGGTTTAACTCTTGCAAGTTCTGATAATATAAGGTTAAGAGGAGCTTGTGTAACTTTGAACTCTCCAGTACTTACATCTGAATAAGCAAATCCGTAAACTCCTTTTTCTTCAAAAATAGAACAAATGTAGTTGTTGCTATTTTGTTCTAGGAAATCATTTTCAATGATAGTTCCAGGGGTGACAACTCTTACAAGTCCTCTTTTTACAATCCCTTTAGCTTGCTTTGGATCTTCTAATTGCTCACATATAGCAACTTTAATCCCTTTCTCAACAAGTTTTCTAAGGTAGTTGTCAACTGCTTTAACTGGGATTCCTGCAAGAGGTACACGTCCTAGCTTAGCTCCAGAATCACGACCTGTTAATGTAACTTCTAACTCTCTAGAAAGAGTATGCGCATCTTCAAAGAATGTTTCATAAAAGTCTCCCATTCTATAAAGTAGCAGAGTACCTGGATTTTGTTGCTTTATTTCCAGATATTGTTTCATTGCAGGCGATGTATCTTCTGGATTTACATCTATACTATTAATATGATTGATTTCCCCTTTTGTCATGACTATAATTATACAATAAGATAAGAAGTAGGAAAACAATGTTTAGATTTTTTAAAAATATTTTTAACGCAATAATTATCGTATTAGTAATCGCAGGGCTTAATAACCTTTATAATGCGCATGTTTTTGATGATTTAATCTCTAATTGCTCAAACTTTTTTAAAGAAAAGTCAGAGCAAACAATCCAAAAAGTCGGAGATTTTTCTCAAATTAATCCAGAATTTAACGTAGATACAGCAGTAAATTTATTCGGATTTAAGGCAGTATTAGGCGAACATAGAGCATCTGGTCAAAGAATGATTGTTCTTGATTCTGGACATAAAAAACTTTTGACAAGAGAAGATATAAAAGGCGATGGAGTTAAGCAAAAACTTGATGATTTAAGCCAAAAATTCAGATATCAATCTTCAAATGTAAGTGAGATTGAGATTTTAGGCCGTGGAACTATTTATGCTTATGGTAAAAACCTTCCATATGTTAAATTTACCGCTAAAGTTACAAAGCTTCCAATCAGTAGAATTACAGGTATAATTGCGATTAATGATTCTAATCCAAAAGAGGAAAGATTGTTGATATCAGTAAATGAAAAGAATAGATATTCGCAACTTATAACAAATGAGTTTTATAGAGCAGTTAAAGAATCTAATTAGAGAAAAGAGTATATAGCATGAAACGACAATTAAGATTAGCACATTTATATCCAAGAATGTTAAATATATATGGAGACTTAGGTAACGTATTAGCAATTAAGAAACGATGTGAATGGCGTGATATTGATATAACAATCGACCAAATAGAAATTGGAGATCCAATGTCTGAACATGACATATACTTTATCGGTGGTGGTCAGGATGCTCAACAGATAGCAGTAGCAAAAGAGTTGCAAAAGAATAAAGCATTTTTGCAAAACGAACAAAATATGAATGCTGTATTTTTAGCAATATGTGGTGGATATCAGTTGTTGGGACATTATTATCAACCTCAAGATGGTGAAAGATTAGAGGGGATAGGTTTATTAGATGCTTATACCGTTGCAGGTCCTAACAGATTTATCGGTAATGTAACTGCAGAAGTAGATTACTTGAAGAAAAAAACATTAGTAGGTTTTGAAAACCATAGTGGTTTAACATATTTGAATGGTAAGACAAAACCAATATCTCACGTGATAATAGGTAAAGGTAATAACGGTAAAGATAAGACTGAGGGTGCAAGATATAAGAACGTATTTGGAACATATTTGCATGGTTCATTCTTGCCTAAGAACCCACATTTTGCGGATTATTTGATAGAATTAGCTCTTCAAAAGAAATATGGTGTAGAAATGGAATTAGAATCATTAGATGATTCATTAGAATATTATGCTCATGTTTCAGTAGTTGAAAAACCTTATTAGTGGGTAAATATAAGTTAATATGAATGGATAAATATAGTTTTACTTTACTAGCAAAAAATTTTTTCTTTAGTTTTAAATAAATATAATAGTATTTATTTAAAGGTTTTACTACATGAAAATCCAACAATTTATATATTCGCCCCAATTTAAAGCAAAAAATATTGCGATTTTAGATGATAGTAAAAGAAATAATTCTAATAATATAAAAGAAAATACAAATAAGGCAACATCAGATCCATTTGTAATAAGCAAAGCAGGTGCAGATGCAATAAAGAATATTGTTCTTGTTAACGATTTATTATCATCAAAACCAGAAATTCAAAATTATGATGTTTCACTATTTAAAGATACAACCTTAAAACCACAATTTTCATTAGATAGTCCAATTACTCCTGAAAGTTTAGTTATGGTTCATAGAACTGATTATTTCCCTCATAATGGAATAATTATTACACAACATCATTCATCTAAAGATGCGAATGGTATATGTTCTCCTCGAGATACAACTCATTTTTCATTAAATAAATCAGTAACTGAACATTCTTGGGGCGCAAATTGGGACCAAATGAAGTATGCTTTAATTTTACCATTTAAAGAAACTATAGAAAGTATCCCAAAAGAAAAAGTTATAGGAGGTATTACTGAGGATTTCTTTATTCAAAGTGATGTAAAACTTCCGGAAGGAAGTGTTATATTAACATATTCAAAAGATGTTCCTTGGGGGAAACTAAGAGTTTCTCAGGCAGAAGATAATGGGAAAACACTTAAAGGAGTAAAACTTGTTGAAACCTCAAATTCTGATATGAATAAAGTTGTATCTGTAGTATTGAGAAAAATGGGCTATGCTTCAATGGACAATGTGAATAAAAATGCCAAAATTTCGAATACTGATGCATATAATATGAGCACTTTTATTAATCCGGATCTTATAGATGATGAATTTAATTTATATAATATTCATCATAATAAAAATACAGATTCGTATGTAAAAAAAATTCATAATATATGGAATGATTTTTGTGAAGATAATAATTATATTCAGGGATTACACACTTATTCACCGTGGGGAAGAAGTGATATGGTAATTCATAGTATTCAAATGCTATTTGGTACAACAAATTCTTGGAAAGGTTCTGATGCTTCTGGGTATCCCATAGATTATCAAAAAGAATTATGTAAAGTATTGGATGAATGTAAAGAAGACTTACCAGAAGGTAAACATTTATCTTTTGATGCCGAAAAAGTAAAAGCTATTATTAAATCAAGTAAAAATCCCCAAATAGCACTTGATAAAATGGCAGATAAACTAAAGCTTAAACCATTAAATTTGGTTGGAAATCCAACAATTACACCAGGATGTCTTGATTATAGTGATGGAGAATTATTTAATTACATTGATGAAAGAACCTGCTTATCAGAAGAATATAAAGATTGGGGGAAAAGACGTTATAAAAAGTAGTTAGTAGAATTTGTTAAATTAAATAGATTATACCCATAAAATAATATAAAAAAAACTACTTGATTTTTACTTTTTAGCGTTCCATAATAATATTGTAAGCGATAATATCGCGGGATGGAGCAGCCCAGCAAACGTCAAGTTTGCAAGTTAGAAAATAGCTCGGGCGAGCTACCAGACCGAATGACAACTAAATATTAACGCGGGATGGAGCAGTCTGGTAGCTCGTCGGGCTCATAACCCGAAGGTCGTTGGTTCAAATCCAGCTCCCGCAACCATTTATTTAAAAGAGGGTTTCAA
>CALUUV010000072.1 GCA_944324055.1 Candidatus Gastranaerophilales bacterium
TTTTCTTCTGATAACCTTGCACTTATCGCACATTGGTTTTACTGATGATCTTGTTTTCATAATTACATTCCTTTATATTACTATCGGTTCTTTTACTATTTTAATCTGAAGGTTATACGACCTCTTGATAAATCATATGGTGTCATTTCAACTTTTACTTTGTCACCTGGTAAAATTCTTATGAAATTTTTTCTGATTTTACCTGATATATGAGCTAGAATTTCATGCCCGTTTTCTAATTCAACTCTGAACATTGCATTAGGCATTGATTCTATAATCGTACCTTCTATTTCAATAACATCTTTTGACATCTAGTCCTCTTTACTATTTATATTTGACCACACAAAATTTGTGCCTTTTACAATCTTATCTGCTAAAAGTCTGAATGCAAGTAATTTCAAGCAAGAAGTTAACAAATTTACATATTTTAAATTAGATTGTTTTTATTTTGATACAACACTTTTAAATTTATTCAATACATGTTAAAAATAAGCAATTAGCGCATTTGCAGACATACGTACTTTACCCACTAAATTATTTAATTATTTGGTTATTTAATAAACAATCATAATTCTATTGTAACAATTTGTAAACAATTTGTTATAAAAAAGTCAATTATTTTATAAATATATACTTTATATATACATAAGAGAGCAATAGAGGAGAGCACAATATGAGTTTAGCAATTCAAGCATCTAGATTAGATGAACTAGACAAACTTCAACTTAACGCATCAAATATGATGAGTAACGCATCCTCTATTGGTAAAATGGGAGGTGTGAATTCCATTTTCTCTGTTGGGGCAAGCAATGTTAGCCAAGCAAAAGCTCTTGCAATGAGCAAAAACGGTTCAATTTTTGACATGGCTAAAATGGCAGACACCCAATCTTTAGGAGCACAAAGCAGCAATACTCAAAAAAGTGGATCTGATGCAAGCTCTATGCTAGCAAGCTTCAATAACCTATTCAATAGTGCTCAAAATAGTTTCAACAATGTTATAAATATGGTTAAAGATGCAATTCAAGCATCTACTGCTGAAGCTTCAGCATTAGCATCACCTCAAACATCTGGACAAGCAGTAAAACCTGAAGACAACATGCCGGCAGACAACCAAGGCACAGAAAAGAAAGCTGCAAAAGGTGCTGAAGAGCAAAAACCTCAAGTAGGATTTGGCGAAGAAACAGTTGAAGATAAAGCTAAAACAGACACAACTGATTTTGGAGCTGAAACTAAGGTAGAACAGCAAGAAGAACAAAAAATTCCTGAAACAATTCAAGAAGTAGATCAAAAAACTATCAAACAACAAGAAGAAAAGAAATTAGAAGAAGCTAAAAAGAAAGCTGAAGAAGAAGCAAAACTTCAACAACAAATGGCTCAAGCATAACCTTTATAAATTCAACAATCGCAAATATTCATCTTTCAAGAACTCCTTACCAGGATTTAAACAAATAAAATCCCAAGGGAGTTCTTGATTTATATCAAGATTTTCTTCTGCAAACTTATCTGTATTAATATTATATTTTTTTGCTGCTGACTTATAGCCACCAAGCTTGGCTCCTTGATTATAAACTTCAATCAAATAATCTGATAATGAGGAATCTCCTCTTGATAAAACAGCTTGATAATAATCCCATTTTGCACTTGAAAATTTAGGTTTCATACCCAATTTATGCAATTCTTTCTTTAAGTAATTCTGTTTAGATTCAAGCGATTTAATAGGCTCTTTACCAATCCACTGAAATGGGGTATGAGGTTTCGGTACAAAGGTTGAAAATGAAAAAGTAATATCAAAAGCTTTATTTTCAGCTTTTAAGTCTTTTGCTAGACGAATAAACTCATCAATATCTTCTTGTGTTTCGGTTGGAAGTCCTAACATTGAATATATTTTTATACCCTTCAATCCAGCTTCTCTTGCTATACGAACTGCATCAAAAATTTGAGCTTCTGTCAGGTTTTTATTTACCACTTTTCTTAATCTTTCACTTGCTGCCTCTATTGCAATAGTAGTATGTTTTTGACCTGCAGCTGAAAGAGTCTTTATTACATCAGGAGTAATTGCATCTGCTCTTAAAGATGAAACACTCATCTCTATTTTTTCTCCGTTTTGAATACGATTATAAATATATGAACATATATCATTAAATCTAGGATGAGCTGATATTAAAGCTCCTAGCAAAGCAATCTTATTTGTATGTTTTAATCCTAATTCAATATTAGATATTATAGTTTCATAATCCACAAATCTTACAGGTAAGTTTAAATAAGATGCCACACAAAAACCACATCTATTAAAACAACCTCTAGAAACTTCTATTATAAATGTGTTAGGGAAAAAGCTTTCTTCACTTATAATTGGAGTATAAACACATTCTGATAAATCATAATGACATTTATTAACTTTTTTACTTATATTAGGAACATATACTCCATCATGAGATGCCAAAATACCTAATAATTCCTCTTTTGACTTACCCTTATTTTCACGGCACAATTTAATAACATCTAAATTACATTTATCGCCGTCACCAATAATAATAAAATCAAAAAATTCTTTATAAGGTTCTGGATTTGCTGTAACAACAGGACCACCAGCAAAAATAATTGGATAATTATCCCCTCTATCTTTTGATTTTAAAGGGATATTATACTTATCTAAAATAGTAAATATACTTATAAAATCCATATCAAAAGAGAATGAAAAACAAATCGCATCAACATCTTTTGAATTTATCTCTGTATATTTAGTATCAGTACAAATCCTTTCAACTTTAATATTAGGTTCTTCATCTAAAGATTTGTATAGCCACATAAAACCAAGAGAAGAAAGTGCAAAGGATATTGGGCCAGGAAATCCCATCCATACATTATAATCTGCTTCTTTATTTAATTGTCTATCATATAGATAAATCTCTTGCATAATTATTCTTTAGTCTCATTATTTATTGGCTTAATATATAACTCTTCTAATATAACACAAGCTGTAGCTGCTAGAGCTGGAGCAAATATAACTCCAATTACCCCTAAGAATTTTGCAGTAACAAATATTGAAAAAAATACTAAAAGAGGGTGTATATCTAAGAATTTACCAAAGACGTAAGGTCTTACAAAATTATTTTCAACCCATTGAGCAATAAAGAATGCCAGTGATATCAAAACCAAAGATAATGGTCCCATTTGATAACACATTATTAAACATATTATTAAAGCAATTGCTGGACCTACAACTGGTACAATATCAAGAACAGTCGCAATTAAACCTAATAATACTGCATAATCAACTTTTATTAATAACAAACCTATTGTAAATACAATACCGACACTCAACATTGTTACACCTTGCGCAACAATATAACCACCGATTTTATGAGAAATTGTTTCAACTATTCTATCAGCTTTTTTCTTCATTTGTTTTGGGAATAGCATTAAAAAAGTTTTTCTTATTATTTTTTTATCCACAATAAAGTAGTACATAATAATACATAGAGCTAATACATAAATTAACGCTGATGCAATTCCTAAAGTTAGATTTATAGACTGGTTAACTAAGTTTGTAGTAAAATCTGAAACCGGTTGTATAAATGACGGAATGTCAATCATATCTACAATCTTCTGCCCTAATATTTGTTTATTAAGAATGAATGTTTTAATGGCTTCAATGTGTTTTGGCAATATTTGTAGAAAAGAGTTGATTTGTTTTGATGCAATTATAATTACAGGCATGAAAAATGCAACAAATATACCAATCATACCAGATACTACAATTGTAGCAGCTAAAGGCCTTTTCATTTTTCTTGAAAGCCAATCAACTAACGGATTTAATGAACAAGCTAATACATATGATGCAAAAAACATCATTGCTATTCCACTTATCATAGATATAAATTTTATAAATAAAATTGCTACAATAAAAAATATAATATTTTTTGCAGTTATATAATTTTTAAAAAACATTTAATACCTCATATTTCTTTAATAATGAGTGTATCATAGCAAAAAACTGCAAAACCGTAAACTCCCCTATTATAGGATTTTATTTTATATTAAGAATTAAATTAGTATAACTATCCATAGTAGATTCCTTATCCTTTATCTCAGGAAAAACTTTTTTATAAAAAGGTTTTACTTTATGGTCAGCAAACAAATCCATTGTTTTTATACCTGCCTTTTTAAAATGTAAAACAAGTCCTTCAATTAGAGATTGACCTACTTTTTTAACTCTACCTAGACCAGTATTAATAGCTTTGGGGATAACCTGCAAAAAACGTAAATTTGCATTTTGTTTTTTTAATCCAACATCAGCGAAACCTAAAACTTTTCTTGGATTAATATTGTTAAAATGAGATTTTTGTCTTGTTATAAGATAAATTTTATTATTATCATCGAATTTATCATACAATATATTTGAAAATTTGGATTTTTTCCAATTTTTCTTTATATATCTAACAATTTGCTTATCAGCTTTAGAATTTGTAAGCTCTATAATACTAACATTCTTAGGCCTATTACCAACTAAAATATTTTTAGTTGTAATATATTTTGCAGAAAAATTGATATTTTGATTTCTACTTTGGACATCCATATAAGGTATAAAATTTCTAAAATTATTTTTTGCTATTTAAATTATTAAGTTTCGTTTCAATTTTTGTTAAAATAAAACTTTACAAAACCCATGCCTTTTTAATTTGATATAAAATTAAGAAATAGGAAGATATGGAGGAACGTCGTGGTAGTAGAAGAAACAAGTAAAGTGTGTTTGTCCGAAAACGCAATCAAGGTGTTAGAAAAACGTTATTTAAAGAGAGATAAAGAAGGTAATTGTATAGAAACTCCAGCTGATATGTTCAGACGTGTTGCTGATACTCTTGCATCTGGAGATTTAAAATTTGGTAAATCTGAAGCAGAAGTAAAAAAACTTTCTGATAGATTTTATGAAGCAATTACAAATAGATATTTTATGCCTAACTCTCCTACATTAATGAATGCAGGAAGAGAATTAGGACAATTAGCAGCATGTTTTGTTTTACCTGTTGAAGATTCATTAGAAGGTATCTTTGAAACTGTAAAAAACACTGCTCTTATTCACAAATCTGGTGGTGGAACAGGTTTCTCATTCTCTAGATTAAGACCTAAAAATGATGTTGTTCGCTCTACTATGGGTGTTTCATCTGGTCCTGTTTCATTTATGGAAGTATTTAATGCTGCAACTGAAGCTGTTAAACAAGGTGGTACTAGACGTGGTGCTAATATGGGTATCTTAAGAGTTGACCACCCTGATATTTTAGAATTTATTGACTGCAAAGCTGATAATACTAAATTAAATAACTTCAATATTTCAGTTGCTATTACAAATAAATTTATGGATGCATATCTTAAAGGTGAAGATTATGAACTAATTCATCCAAATACTAAAGAAGTTGTTGGTAAATTAAATGCTAAAAAAGTATTTGATTTAATTATTGATGGCGCTTGGAGAAATGGTGAGCCAGGAATTATCTTTATTGATACTATGAATTCTGATAACCCAACTCCATTAGTTGGTGAAATTGAATCAACTAACCCTTGTGGTGAAGTTCCATTATTACCTTTTGAAGCTTGTAACTTAGGTTCTATCAACTTAAATAGAATGGTTAAAGAAGAAAATGGTAAACAAGTTGTTGATTGGGATTTATTAGGAAAAACAACAAGAACTGCTATTAGATTCTTAGATAACGTTATTGAAATTAATAACTATCCATTACCTAAAATTTCTGAAATGGTTCAAAATAACAGAAAAATTGGTTTAGGTGTTATGGGTTGGGCTGATATGCTTATGAAAATGGGTATTTCTTACGCATCTGAAGAAGGTATCAAATTAGCTGCTCAAGTTATTGAATTCATCGATTATGAATCTAAATGTGAATCTGTTGAATTATCTAAAGAACGTGGCAGATTTAACAACTTTAAAGGTAGTATTTATGACCAAGAAAATTATTTATACAACAAGTTTAAAGGAAAATCTGCTGGTATTATAACTGATGAACAATGGAAAGAATTAGATGCACAAATTAAAGAACACGGTATCAGAAACGCAACTACTACTTGTATTGCTCCAACTGGTACAATTTCAATGATAGCATCTGCTTCTGGCGGTGTTGAACCATTATTTGGTCTTGTATTCTCAAGATTAATTATGGATGGAACTGAAATGTTAGAAGTTAATGACATCTTCAAAGATTATATGATTGCAAGAGGTCTTTACTCTGAAGACTTAATGAAGAAAATTGCAGTTGATGGTTCTGTTGCTCACGTTGATGGAATCCCTGAAGATATCAAAAAAATATTTGTAACTGCTCACGATGTTTCTCCATACTGGCATGTAAAAATGCAAGCAGCATTCCAATTACATACAGATAATGCGGTATCAAAAACAGTTAACTTTGTTGAAACAGCTACAAGAGAAGATATTGAAGAAGCATATGTTCTAGCATACAAAAATAACTTAAAAGGTATTACAGTATATAGAAACAATTCAAGATTCTTCCAACCAATGAATATTGAAAAGAAAGCTGAAGAAACAAAACAAGAAGAAACAGTTGTTGAAGAAACAGAAGAATATAATCCAACAGGAGAAATTAAAACAGTAACTTGTCCTGAGTGTGGAAATAAAGTTGAAATGGCAGAAGGATGTTTCATCTGTCTAAACTGTGGTTATTCAGGCTGTTCGTAAAAATTAAAAGAGAGTTTCTAAAAAGACCGATTTAAAAAATCGGTCTTTTTTTATATTATTCTTTCCATTTCATACCAACAATTGCTTTGAATTTATTTATAAAATCATCAAACGGAATATTTGTTTTATAATTAGTTCTTTTGTTCATAACCTCAACCATCTGTTTTTTAGAATCAACAGATATTATTGGTAATGTATGCCAACTTGAAATGTCATTTACTTTTCTACTACCTGTAACAGCAACAAAACTGTAATCCTTAGGATCTTTTGTACCCAAATCATTTAATAAATCTAAAACTTTATCCTTATGTTTCTTTAATGATAAACTTGTAACTTCTTCTCCATAAGATATTGGAGTTTTTCCTGTAAACCATTTAAAAGCATTAGATGGTTTATTATACTCACAAGCTCTATTAACAATAATCGGGAACATATATAATCTTGATAAAAAAGGCTTCATTGATGGATGTTTTTTTACTAATTTTCGAACTGCAATATTCACTCCTAAACTTAATCTTGCTTTTGCAGTTTCAAAATTTAACCCTCCTCGTGATATATCATAATAATCATTATATAAATCTGAATGACTACTAAAATAATCTATTTTAGTAGATTTATATACTTCATCTTTGCCATTTACATTTAATTTGAATTTATATGCTGGCAAAATATTTTCCCCTTTTTGAATTTTTATCCTATTTTTTAATAAATCTCTCCCTTTTTCAGATGCCAATAATGCATATCTGGTTGCCTCATCAAAACAATTCGCGATAATTTGAGGTTCTGACATTGCTTTATTCAATTCACTATCATTTAATGAACGCCATTTTATATTTTTAATATCTGGAGATAAATATGGATAAATTTTTCTTAGGATAGAAAGTTTCATATTCATCTAAAATATGAAAATAAAAAAATTTGCTTAAGGAACTGGATCGTATCCACCTTCATTTAATGGATGACAACGACATATTCGTTTAATTCCTAACCAACCGCCTTTTAATATACCATATTTAATTATTGCTTGCTTCATATATTCAGAACAAGTTGGATAAAATCGACATCTTGAAGGGGTTAATGATGAAATTTTTTGATAAATTTTAATCAATGATAATATGATTTTTTTTAACATTTATTATGCTGCACCTTCACCAATTGTATCAACAGCTTCAACTTTAATATCAGTAATTAATTCTGAATAAGAAATTACAACAATTGTTGGAATATGACGTTCTAATAATTGGAATAATGGTAATCTAATTCTTGGAGAACATAAGATTACAGGTTGTTTACCAATATTTTGATGAGCACGCATTAATGTCATCGCAGTAGATTCAATTAAATCTTGAACCTGCATTGGATTTAACAAGAACATTGTACCTAATTCTGTTCTTTGACAACTATCATCCAGTATCTTTTCCCATTCAGGAGATAACGTTAGAGCATATAAAACATTATCGTCTTGAACGTTAGTTAAACAAATCTGACGACCTAATGCAGCTCTTAGACGCTCTGATAGAATATCAGGTTCTTTAGAAAATCTTGCATAGTCACAAAGCCGTTCAAATACGAATATAATATCTTTGATAGAAACTTTTTCTCTAATCAAGTTAACAAATATTTTTCTTAAATCAGATGTAGAAATAATTGCAGGAACTAAATCGTTAACCAATGTAGGGTCTTGAGATCTAACAAGTTCCATAAGTTTAAGAACATCTGTTTTTGTCATAACTTCATCTACATGCTTACGAACACATTCTTGTAAGTGAGTAACAAGAACATCTGTTGCATCAAC
>CALUUV010000073.1 GCA_944324055.1 Candidatus Gastranaerophilales bacterium
GCTCATACAAGAAAACTTCATCAGGTTACAATTCCTATGACCAATATGGCAGAAAAACAGGTTCATATAAAAAGAACTCAAACGGAACCACAACCCAATATGACAAATACGGCAGAAAACTCCGAACCTTCAAATAAGTTTCGAATCTAAATACATCTCTTTGCTCGCAATAATCAGATAATTAATCACTTATCATATGTAAAGAATGTTAAAAAAAATCTGATATTGAAATTTTTAATATACAAAATAACTTTATTATTTTATATAAGCTTATTTTATAGAGAGAGATTGATGTCAGAAAATAATATTAATCCTGAAATACTCAAGAATATGAAAATCCACTATACTGGATTACTCAAAGAAGGCATAAAAACCTTAGGCGGGGATTTTATGTCCGAATCTATTTTTACATCTCTTGATACTGATAAAAACAAATCGCTTTCTAAAGCTGAAATTAATGCAGGGTTACAAAATCTTGATTCCTATATTAAAAAGTCTTTAGAAAAAGATGATTTTTATGCTGATTTGTATTTTGATTCATCCTATACAGAAGGATTAAAAAAAGTTGATAAAAATTCTTCCAAAACTCCAAGTGAACAAATTGTCGATAACAACGTACAAAATGCAATTAATCTTATAATGAATTATGCAAAAGAGCATCCAGAGGATTCTGAAATACAAAAATACGCAAATAAATTAGATGAATTAGTTAAATCCGGAAACCTCAGACTCCAAGATATTGAGGATTCTGATTCTGTTGCAGGTCGAGCAACAAAAGAAAATAACCAAGATGTTATTTTAATCGACAACAAGGATATTATAGGTAATCTCAATGGAGACAACCTCCTAAAAACTTTATTGCACGAATTAAGACATACATTAGAAAATGACAGTATTAATTCAAAAGCTGAAGAACTTGAAGCAGAAACTTCTTCAAGAAGAATTGCTAAAAAGATTAACCCTGTTCCTCAATGGGATAACTCGATTGAACACTTTCTTGATGGATATAATGGTTATGCAGAAGCATCACCAGGAACCTATAATATTCCTATAAATTCTGGGATTGCTGTTTGGTATAAACCTGCGGAAGTTACACAAAAAGATAATGTTGTAATTATAAAATCAGAACAACAAGAGAATTTGAAACAAGGACATATTGAAGACCATATAACTTTTGGAAATGAAAAAGATGAAAATGGAAACCCACTACCAATATCTGCAGTAAGAAATGTATATGATTCAGAAGGAAATATTATATTCACACAAGATTATGGAGAATATGACAAAGAAAAAAAATCTTTTAATTATTTAAAAATTAAAGTAGAACAAATGAAACTTGAAATCAATCTCAATCCACAAAAGAAGCTATTTAACCCTTTAGGACTAGGATAAAATAAAATAAAATAAAAAGCAATAAAAAAGAGGTCTTAGTGACCTCTTTTTAAATGGTGGGCGTTAGAAGACTCGAACTTCTGACCCTCTCCTTGTAAGGGAGACGCTCTACCAACTGAGCTAAACGCCCGCACCTTGTTTTATTTAATTATCACCTCAGTTTGTAGAGCGTCCTCGACGCAGATTTTCTACATTCGTGAGGTAAACCTCACTGGGCAACTGAGCTAAACGCCCTCAACACAATTAATCATACATGAAACATTTTTTAATGTCAAACAATTTATTTTATACAGTTAAATTTCTACCTCTAAACTTATCAAATGGACTATTTGAAACTCTTGTTCTAACTGGGTTTGATACCGGTGCAACGTTATTTGATGCAGGTGTTTTTACAGGGTTTGTTTGGACATTTAACAACTTATCTTGGTTAAATAATGCTTGTTTTTTTGCTTGACGATGAGATGCATATCTGTTTCTTAAAATTGGAGTAACAATATTACTTGATAATACACCACCAATAACCGCTGCTGATGTACTCATAAAGTTATTAAATGAGTTAAATTTTTTCTCCATTTCTGAAAAATATGGCAACTTTGTCATGTCAAAATCAACATGACCTAGTTTATCAATATCACCATGTCTCTTTAATGGTTCTTTTAATGCGCATGTTGTCACTTTTCCGGTTTTAACCAACTTAGTAGCAAGTTTTTTCAAAGGTGTTGTTATTATAAAGAAAGATCCAATATTGATTGCAGCATCACCAATTTCTTGGTTTATCATGAATGTTTTTTGTTCTTTTGAATATTTAGGGTTGCGGGCAATACCACCTATTTGAGCTGCTGAAGATGCAACCCAACCTCCTATTGTTGTCCATATTAATACAGAACCTATATCATTAGAACATTTTTTGAATATGAAATCTGTTACAAGTTTTACCTGTGGAGGTATTTTCATGACTTACCTCCTTTTTTAATATTGAACGCATCAAAAAATTTGTCCTTAACTGGGGTTGTATCAACAGGTTGAGGATTTACAACTTGAGAGTTTTGTCCCATTTGTTTTTTCTTTGCATCACGTTTATTCAAATAATTTGAAATTTTTGTAGTCAATGGAACATCAAATAAAATATTTGTTCCTACCATTACCACCATAGCAACAATAGTTGATAAAGCTGTCCTATAATTTCTTAATTTGTTTGTTACCAAGTGTCTAGATACTTTTGATGAACTTCTTGGAGTTAAGAAGTTATCCCACCTATCAACGGAAATATCTTCTACTGTACATTTATTAATCAAATTATATACACCACTTCTTACAATACATCCTACTGTTGTACCAGCAAGAATTTTTCCTATTGTTCTATTTCTTGAAGCCCTTGCAGTGTCTTTATCTACTCTCTTGTTATGCTCATCAATAAACGGTTGTGTAGCAATAGCTGTTGCGCCCATTATCAAACGGTTTTCAAATGGACGGCCCATATAATCTCCTATTTTATTCAGAACTTTTAGCCTGTCTTTATTGTTTACAGACAAGTTCGGAAGCATATCAAATAATCTTTGAGAGATTTTCATTGTCTACACACTTTTTACGTAAAAATACACACAGTTATACTATAGTAATTATACAAACGCGTTTTAAGATTAGAAATTGCATAACTTAATCCAAAATTTTACATTTATTAATACTTTACCAACATATTTGTTTAATATAAAATTAAAGAGCTGAGAGTATTTAACAAAAGGAGATTTATAAATGGGCAACAGAATTGGTATTGATGTAGGCGGAACTAACGTTAAAATAGCTTTAGTTAACGACAAAGGTAATATCATTTATTCAAATTCTATCCCTACAAGAGCTGAAATGGGATACGAATACACTATTAACAACATGAAAGAAGCTATTGCTGAGCTTCTAAAAGAAACTAAATCTGAAGCTAAATCTATTGAAGGTATTGGTTTCGGCTTCCCTGGACAAATCGATTACCAAAAAGGTGTTGTAAGACTTGCTCCTAACATTCCTGGTTGGGTTGAAGTTCCTATCGCTGAAATTATGGAAAAAGAATTTGGAATCCCAACAAGAGTTGATAACGATGTTAGATGTGCTGCCCTAGGTGAACTTAACTACGGTGCAGGTATCGGTTGCGAAAACCTTATCTGTATCACTGTTGGTACTGGTATTGGTTCTGGGCTTATTATAAACGGTAAACTTGTTCGTGGTGCTAGCAATGCAGCTGGGGAAATCGGACATATTAAACTTGATATGACAGGTGGACCTCTTTGTGGTTGCGGTGACAGAGGTTGTTTAGAAGCATTCGCATCTGGACCTAGCATTGTTGCTATGGCTGAAGAATATATCAAAGGTGGAAAATCTACTAAGTACAGAGAACTTGCAAACCCAGATATTACTCCATACATTGTATCTGAAGCTGCTAAACAAGGTGACCCTGTTGCTAAAAGAATTTTCACTATCGTTGGTGAATACATTGGTATTGGTTTAGCAAGTGTTGTTAACCTTCTTAACCCTGAAAAAATTATTATCGGTGGTGGTGTTGCTGCTGCTGGTGACTTACTATTAAACCCAATTAAAGAAAGTCTTGTAAAAAGAGCTATGCCTATCGCTGGATCTGCTGTTGAAATCGTTCCAGCTCAATTAGGTAATTCAGCTGGGGTTATCGGAGCTAGCTTGTTAATCAAATCATAGGTTCATAACTTATAAATAAGAATTTAAAACGCAGATTATTTTTTAATCTGCGTTTTTATATGATAAAATACTTATATGAGATTAGATAAATTTTTAAAAGTTTCTAGATTAATAAAAAGAAGAACCGTTGCAAACTCTGTTTCTGAAATGGGCAAAGTTTACGTAAATGGAAACATCGCAAAACCTGCAAAACAACTTAAGGTTGGAGATATTATTAAAATTGAATATACCAACAAAACTATTTGCGTAAAGGTTCTAGTTATTCCAAACGGAAATGTTAGTATTCAAGAATCATCTACCCTATTTGAAGAATTATCTTCCGACATTTGAATCAATGATATTTGAAATCCAAGGGATGTAGCTATATTTGCCTTGTAAAGATGTGAACACCAAATAAATCATCAATGCTAGCATAATCAAGCTTGCAATTGATAAGCCCACAATCATTGGAGCAGTAAAGAAGAATAATATTTTATAAACTAACATATTTATAAAAGGTATTACACCCAATATGCTCACTACAAAGCTGACAAATATGTTGAATAAAAATAAAGCCATTATTAAAAAGAACGATTGAAATATATGGTATTTTAAAAATGGTCTTAGATTATTTTTAGTAATTGCACAGAATATAATCCACACAAAACCTACCATACCCATACTCAAATATGTTGCAGCAGCAATTACACGTTCCATAAAATATGGTTTATTAGAATTCTTCAATGATTTCATCCTTTCTCAAATCTTCGATATAATCTTCAAGAACTTGAATATATACTAACTTAAACTCATCGTTTTCAGGACGTAATCCAACTGCTGCTTTATATGAATAAATAGAACGTTCAACTTCATTATTCATATAATATGTATTTGCAATCAAGATATATAAATCCGGATCAAGTTTTGATATTCTCAATGCAGCTTTATATTGTTTTTCAGCTTCTTCAAATTGTCTTAAATTTGAATACATATTTCCTAAAAGGATATAAGCTTTTGCGTCTTGAGGATTTGTATCTATTGCTTTTTTGTATAATTCAATAGCTTCATCATAACGTTTGAAATCTGATTTTGAAATAGCATAACAAATTATTGCTCTATAATAACTATCGCCTTCTAAAGTTAATGCTAATTCAAAATATTTATTAGCCATATCTTCTTTCTTTAGAAGAGATAATGTATTTGCTAAACATAGAGCAACTGTTTGGTTTGTTGGTTCTATCTCAAATACTTTATGGTAATACTCATATGCTCCTTCATAATCATATAGTTTAAAGCATACATTACCTAAATCTACTAACGCAGTTAAGTTTTGAGGGTCTAAAGATAAAGCCTTTTCATAATAAGCTTTCGCCTCAACATAATCTTCAAAATCGTGGTACAACAAAGCAATTGAATTATATACTTCTGGCTCTGTTGAAATAAAATCTAAAGTTCTATTGTACCATCTTAATGCTTTTGCAAAATTTTTCATCTCAGCATATGTATTAGCCAAGTTATAATATACTAGATAATTACTTGGGTTTACTGACATAGCTTTTTCAAAGCATTTTAATGCTTTTCTATATTCTTTTTCATAGAACCAAATACTACCAATATTTAATAATGCATCCATATCATTTGGTGCGAATGCAAGTAAACTTTCATAAATTGAGATAACTTTTTCATATTCTTCTTGCATTGCATAATATTTAGCCAACTCATGATAATGATCTGGGTTCTTTGGATCTTTTGCTAATGCTATTACTGCTTTTTGTATTGCTTGTTTAATTTCTTGTTCGTTCATAGTTAAATTCTACCGTATTATCCTATTTTCGTAAAGTTCTTATTATTTTGTTACTTATTATTATTTTCGTACTCTGAGTACTCTTCTGATTCTTTCATCCACTCTTCTTCTGAAACGCTATAAGAATGATTCCAGAATTTTTCAATGGCATATGTTTCCCTTTCTTCTTTTTGTAAAACATGTACAACTACTGAGCCATAATCAAGAAGATTCCATTTATTTCTCATATCTTGTTCTACTCTCAAAGGTAGTGTTGCGAAATAATCTTTAATCTTCAACTTTACAGTTTCAGTCAATGCTTTTACCTGTGTACTAACATCACCAGAACAAATTACAAAATAATCTGCAAAAGATGAAACATGGCTTATATTTAATATTGTTATATCTTTCCCTAATTTTTCATCTAATATTCTTGCGATTACACAAGCTAGTTTTAAAGAAGAAACGTTTTCCATTGATTACCTCGTTTTATCTAACTCATTTACCATATCAATTCGTCTTTGATGTCTTCCTCCTTGGAAAGATGCATTTAGCCATTCATCAACGATATCCAATCCTAAACCAAAACCGGTTATTCTTTCTCCTAAACATAATACATTTGTATCATTATGTTGACGAGTTAACCTTGCAGAATATGTATCTGTACAATGTGCAGCTCTTATACCTTTTACTTTGTTAGCATAAATGCACATGCCAATACCTGTTCCGCATACTAATATTCCTAAATTATCAGAATTTTCTAGAACTTTTGATGTCAATTCTTTAGCAATTACAGGATAATCACATGAGTCAGCAGTATATGTTCCAACATCATCAACATCATATCCTTTATCTTTTAAGTGCTGAAAAATCTGATTTTTTAATAATAACCCACCGTGGTCTGATCCAATTATAATTTTCATTCTTATTTTATCCTTATTTTCTTTTACTATTGTAACAAAAATTTAACATTTTACAAGATGTATTAAAGTTTTCAAAAAATATACCGTTAGTTTAAGTATCGTTAGGAGTTGGTTAGAGGATAAAGATTATGGATAAGTATTTTGATGTAGATGAAATGATGATTGAATATTCAGAAATGACAGGATTTGATTTTAACTCTCAATCATTCAAAGAAATTAAAACAGAAGTTAGCAAATATGCTAAACAAGGTTACACATTTAAATATGGAAACTACGACAGCTTAGATTTAGTACACGGTTTAATCGAAGGAGTTTAATAGAATGGATAATAAAAAAGATTTTTTCAACGGATGCTTCCCTGGCAACTGGGTTGAAGTTGATTTAAAGAAAGAAGAAATAGTACAAAAGCAAGAGCAACAAAGAAAGGATGTTGCAACATTATTAGCAGAACTTGAAGAAATTAAAAATGGGTTTGAAAAATTGCAAGAAAAACAAATTAGATTACAAAATCTTATGCAATTTTATAGAGGAGAACTGGCAACAGAATAATGTCCACCTATAATACAGGCCCACTATCACAATAAGAAAAGTCCAACTATCACGCTTTTATTAATGAATTCCTTTAGAATTCAAAAATTCTGTGTACTCTTTATCCACAACCATTATATGGTTAGTTATCCAATTTTTCAAGAAAATTGCAATTTCAAAATGCAATGAAAACTTATCAGATTTAAAATCTTCACAAAACTGAGTCATTTTCTCTATAAATACATCGTGTTGTTTTTTGTGGTCGAGAAAATCTGGGTATTTATTTTCTTTTAAACAAGCTTCTTCTTCAGCTAAATGTTGTTTAGAATATGCTAAAAGTTTGTTTAGGATTTGAGCTAAAGCTACTTTATCCTTTTTATTTTCCATTGCAGTATAAATATCTTTAAGAATTTCTAGCAGCTTTTTATGTTCTTCATTAAATCTTTCTATACCAACATCATATTTTTCGTCCCATATAAAACTACTCATAAATTCGCTCCAATCTACTATAAGAATATCATATCACATTTACAAAATAAAGTAGTTAAGTTAATATAATTAATAAATGGAGAGGTGTCCGAGTGGTTTAAGGTGCAAACCTGGAACGTTTGTGTGAGGGAGACTTCACCGCGGGTTCGAATCCCGCCTTCTCCGAATAAAGAAGGGTAAGCATTAGCTTAACCCTTTTTTATTTTGAAAAGGTAACAATGAGGACTCGTCTATTTCGCGGGTTGCGCGAGTGAGCTGAGGGCGAAGGTCTTTTCTTTGGAACAAGTGCAACTTGTGAAAAGAAAAACCGTAGACCCGTTA
>CALUUV010000074.1 GCA_944324055.1 Candidatus Gastranaerophilales bacterium
GAAATCATCGAAGGTACTGGTATTCAAAAAATTAGAGCTTTAGTTCCACTTGCTGAAATGTTCGGATATGCTACTGACATCCGTTCTAAAACTCAAGGCCGTGGTACTTTCTCTATGGAATTCCAATGCTACGAACAAGTTCCTGCTAATATCGAAAAAGAAATTATCGAAAAATCAGGAGCTGCTAAAGCGTAATAACTATCGTTATTATATATTTAAGCCGGCAATTAATTGCCGGCTTTTTTAATACAATAAAAAACCGTCTTTAATAGGACGGTATTAGAAATTTTATTAGGAAATAGGAAATTAGGAATTTAATCTTTTTTATGCATTACCCCATTTAAATGTTGAAGATATTGCATCTTCTCTCAATTTTTTAACAGAGTCAATTTCTGTTGTTATTGAATTTAATTCAGAAGATAATGCTGTTATTTCAGAATCCCAATATGATTCTTTTTCATTTAAATCAGCTCTTGCAGCGTCGTACCAAGCAGTAATTGTTTCTCTTGCTTCACTGTCTGGTTTTTCTACTACATAGTTTTGAGTTACAAAATAATCTAAACCTTGAGCTTTTTCGTAACCACCAGTAACAGGAGTTGATACGTTTACTAACTGATATACACCTGATTTTAAACCATTTTGTAATGTTTCAACATTTGAAACACTTGCATATGCAGAGTTATCGGTTACTTTCCATTTATTGGTTGCTTGATTTCGTTCTATTGTTGCTGCAATATTCAATCCACTAGAACCATTAAATGCTGCAGAGAATATTGATCCATAGAACTTGTACATGTTACATATTTCATTTGCAACTGTCTTATTAAGAACTGGAACCAAATTATTAGGGCCTGCACCTTCCCAATACATACATCCAGAGCCACCTGCATCAGATTGAATATTTTCACCTAATACTGGTGCTAAATCTGCATTAACATCTTTTATTATATAGAAATAACCATTTTGAGGAGTTACTTCTGTTCCTGGCTTACAGTTTGAATCTGAATAATAAGTATTACCATCTTTATATAATCGACCGCCATCTTGTACGCCATTTCTCATAAGATATTGTAATACTTGTAATCCTAATTGAGGATTTTTATCTGCGCCATCACCCCAAGCTGTACCTTCATATAAAGCATTATATGTTTTATACATATCTGCTGCTGTTTTTGATGTACCAAGAGGATCTGTAGTATTTGTAGAACCACTCATTGTTTCTAGTAAATACTTCATTGCTGTTATAGTTTTTGTTTCAGTTGTTTCATTTGCAGTAACAGGATTTCCTAAAGGATCTGTTGCGATACCTTCTAGACCTGGAGTATGATCGTGGTCTAATGTAGCAACAACGATATTTAACATTGCATCACTTAAGATTACACGACCATATGCATCTGTTAAAATCATACTATCTGTTGTTTTTCTATCAATATTAGAATTTGATGTTGGTGCTACGATTTGATCAAAATAGTTTCCATTATCAACACCCATTAAATAAGTATAAGTTACATCTTTATAACCATTTGTTGTTGAGTACTGAATTCTTGCGTTTTGGAGTTTTGCATAGTAAAGCTTAGCCAAATCTGTTGCTTCACGAGTCAACATTGTTTTGCGCTTTGAGTTAAGCTGTATTTGCATTTCAACATCCGCTTTTCTGGATGTCAATGCTAATAGTCTAACTTGTGCTGTAGCTAAACCCATTTTTACTCCTTTTTCGTTTCCTAATATTCTTTATATCGGTATTTTTTTTAAAATCTTTAAAGATTTTGATATTATTGTTACATTTGTTAACAATAATTACATAAATAATATTATTTGAATTTCAATATATATTTTTAAATCAAAATAAATATGAAATAAGTTTTTTATTATAGCCTCCGGCGGGTCTTCCAGACAGGGTCGCTTTGTCGTCAAAGCGACGCAAACCGGTACTCTGTACTTCGTTCGCTCATCAATTGTATAGTTCAACACCAAGCGGGTAAACTCGGTTCTTAGAACCTCAAACAATACCCGCTTTATAATTGTTTCACTAACATTGATGGCTCACTACGTAAAGAGTACTAAAATTAATTATTACATTAAATAATAACAACCTTCACGGAATGAGCAAATAATATCTACGAAATAATAACAAAAGCAAGCATTGTTTGAGCGTAGCGAGTTTGCTTGCTTGTATTGAGTAGTAATATTATTTAGCGAATGAAGTGCAGGTTGCAGTTTTCTTTGTCTCTCGTTTCTTTGCTGCCAAAGAAATGAGAGTGCGGAGTTTGAGGCTGCAGAAGCCTCAATACAAAAAATTATTTTATAAATTTTGGATGATAATATTATTTATGTAATTTGCAATAAAAAAGGATGTTCACATTATGAACATCCTTTTTTATGATAAATTTCTTTAAATTAAACTAATTTTACAGAAACTGATTTTGGTTTTCTTGTATAAGCTAATTTATCTTCTCTTGATAACCAGCCTAAACCCATTGAAATGAAGTTTTCATCTAAGTCTAAATCTTTTGACATTTTGTTAATTGTTACTTCGCCTTTTTCTGCTAAGTAGTTGTAGATTTGACCAGCTGATTCAATAATTTGTTCTTGCATTTCTTTTCTAATTTTTGTAGCCATTTTGTGATTCTCCTTGTTTGTAAACTTGTTTTATTATCTTATCCGATAACACTAGTATCGTATTTAAAAAGTGTAGCTAAAACAATCATTATTTAGTATGATTTTTAGTATAACTTTAGTTGTAAAACAATAGCCAATAACTATTTTGTAGCATGTATTAGTACAGAATTTGTTTTTAAAGTTATTTCTTTACCTTCCAAATAATTCTGTATTTCAGCTATATAATTATCAACCTTTGCCTCATCAAAATATTGTAAAAATCTTTCTTTCATACTTGGTCTATCTGGAGATGGTGGAGATATGAACCAAGGAATTACCATATCTTTTGTAACTGTATATTTTGACTCTATACCATGTAACAATGTTGATGTATCAGTAAAACCGGCTTCTGATAAATTTTTCTTTATAGTTAAATCATCAAAATTACACAATGAATCATTACTATCTGACATTATTTTATTTTCTGCATCCTTGAATTCATAATATGATGTTATAAATTTAGGATCTAACAACTCCCAATATCTTGTATTAGAACGAATTATTGGTTCAAATGCACAAAAATATCCACCTGGTTTTAAGATTCTATAAATTTCATTTATTGCTGGTTGTTTATCTACTATATGAACCAAAACTGAACGCATTAATGCTTTATCAACCGTATTGTCAGGTAATTTTAAATCCTCACAAGCTGCATTTAAAAATTCATAATTTACATTTGTTGCAACTGTACTTAAAAAATTACGACAAGAATCTAAACAATCTGAAAACTTGTCTGAAAATATTACTCTGCCATTTCCATTTGTTTTTTCCAAAACTTCCATTGCTTTAAATGCTAAAAGACCTGTTCCTGTTCCTATATCTAATACAACATCATCTGGTTTTATCTGAGCCATATTTACAACTGCAGTGCCAACAGAGTCCAACCAAGCCATTGTCTGAGATCTCATTTCATCAGTTAATGACGCAAACCTTGTCTCCATTAACCATTGCGTCCAGTTCTTGCATAATGTACTCATTTATTTCACTCCTTTTTTATTTTTTTAAAGTAACAGGAGGCGGTTGAATATATAATGGCAATAGCTTGTGCCAATCACATTCTTCTGTTTTTATTCGCTCTATTGCTATATCTGATAAAGTTTTACCTAAATCAAAATTCGCCTGTTGGTATGATATTACATTATTTCCAATATTTTTAAATCGTTCAAACAATCTATCATCAGTAATGATATCTCTATTACGAACCTTTTCATCTACTTCTTCTAAATCTACTGCACCCAATAGTTCACCATCATATAAATATGCTTTATTCTTTCTTGCATCCAATGCTACAACATATTTATCCTCGCCAGCTCTTGATAAAATTTCTAATGATGATACTCCTATTGCTTTGATATTAAGCTCTTGAGCCATTACTCTTGCAACTGTTGTACAAGCTCTTATACCTGTAAAACTTCCAGGACCTACATTTATTGCAATTCCTTCAATATCTTTTGGTGTTAAATTATTCTCTTTCAATAATTTTGTTATTGTTGAAATTAAATATGCTGAATGATAATTTCTTTCATCTGACTCTAATATCTTTGAAGAAAGAATTTTATCATCATTTCTTAACACAATATATGTCTTATCTAAACAAGTATCAAAAGCTAAAAGTATCAATTTTCTAATCCTTCTATTATTTTTTCCATGCCAGCACCTTGTGATGTAAATTCAAAGCATCTATTATCTTCATCATCATAAGTTACATTTATTTCTATTCTATCAAATGGAATTTCATTTTGTGAAAATTCTGCCCATTCAACAAATGTTAATTGCTTACCTGTTGAATATTCTCTCAATTCATCAGTAATTGTTTTAACGCCTTCATTTTCTAATCTATACAAATCAAAATGGTAAATTGGAATATTACCTGTATGATATTCATTTAAGATAGTAAAACTAGGACTAGTTACTTTTTCTTTAATATCTAAAGCTTCTGCAACTAATCTAACAAATGCGGTTTTACCTGCACCAATTTCACCAAATAAATTCACAAAACATCCATTTGGAACTAATGATGCAAATTTCTTTGCTAATTCCCTTGTATCATCTAATGATTTACATATTTTTTTATAAGATTTATTCGTCATATACTACAACCCTATTTCTGCCTCTTTCTTTTGCTTCATATAAAGCTCTATCAGCTCTTTTGTATAAATCTTCAGCTGCATCTGAATCTTTTAATTGAGACAAGCCTAAGCTTATTGTAACACTTATTTTTTTATTTTCAGATGTTTTATCAATAAATGTTTCAATAACTTTTTTCTCAACAGCTGCACGAAGTCTCTGAGCTACTATATTTGCTTCCTCTATCTTAGTTTGTGGTAATAATATACAGAACTCTTCTCCCCCGTATCTAGATGGAATATCGTATTCACGGAGTTGTTCTTTTATTATTCCTGCAACTGTTTTCAATACCTTATCACCTGTTGCATGTCCATATGTATCATTGATACTTTTAAAGAAATCTATATCAACCATTAATGCACACAAAGGATGTTTCTGACGAGTTGCACTTGCATATTCTTGTTTTAGACGAATTTCAAATTGACGACGATTATTTAAACCTGTTAAGGCATCTAATGTTGCATGCTTTAATACTTCTGCATAAGCATTTGCTCTTTCAATAGTTACTGAGGACTGTTTTGTTAACTGATTAATATACTCGATATCATCAGGTGTAAGCTTATCTATTGTGCTATGAGCTACGATACAACCTAGAATTTCTTTTTCTGTAATTAATGGAAAAATTCCTATTTTCCTATCTTCTGATATTAAGTAATCTGTTTTAAGTTTTTTGATTAGTTCATTTACCCCTTTATCCCTACAAGCATTAGGCCAAAATAGTTCATAATTAGAATCATTTTTTACAAATATGTATATTAAATGATTAGAAACAAATTTATCTATCATTTCTCCGATTAAAGGAATTATATAATTTAACTCATATTGTGTTTCTATAATTTTAGCGATATTTTTTAGAGCATCGTAAAAATCATAATTTACTTGTAATCTTTCTTGTAATAATTTATTTTGAATTAATAACAAAATTTGGTTAGAAAAAATTGTTAAACAATTTATTAGAGATTTTGAACAATCTTGTTCAGAATTAAAAACAATCTCTATCATTCCAAAAATTGAACCTGATAATCTTAAAGGCAATAACAATGTTGTCAATGAAATATCAGATTCTAAAGTTAATTTATACGTTTCTTTCCCATCAATTATGTAATCACAATTCGATAGTTTTAAAAAATTTGAATACAAAACTCCGACAGCTGTTTCATCAAACATATCTTCTACCGGAGAGAAATTATTAATAACATCTTTCATCTTCTTTGATGAATAATCATAGAAGAATATATTTAAATCTTTTAAAGTTCTTATTGTTTTTTTGATATCTGAAACAACAGAAAATATCTCTGATTTTAAATTTATCAGATTTGAAAAATTTAATAACATTTCTAGTTCATTAATATTCTTCATCGTCTGGTGCCTCATGTTTAAAGTAATCCATACCTGCACAAACTTTAAATGTTTGCATCATAGTCTTACTCATTTCCTCTGCAGGAACTATTTTACCTGTTGAATAATTGAATTTTATATCATCATCTTCGGTATGTTTTTTCTTCTTTTTCTTTTTCTTCTTTACATTTACATCTTGATTATCAGTATCGTAAATATCCATATTAGTACCTAACTCATTTGCTCCATATTTTGAATACAAATGGGAAGCATCAGATAAAATACCAAATACATAACTTGATTTACCCTCATCATCTGATCTAAATGATAAAAGTAATGAAGCTTTTTCCAATTCTTCAACAGAATCTTTATATCGTTTTAAACGTCTTAACAATACCGCAAGATTATAATGCGCCTCATAGTTCATTGGGGCTAAATATATTGCCTTACAATAATTTATACCTGCATCTCTATAATTACCCATTACATGATATGTTAAAGCTAAATTAAATACGACATCAGAATTTTTTCTTAAAATTTTGTGTGATTTTTCATAAGATTCAGCAGCCTGCTTTAATAAGCCAATTTCTAAATCTCTATCCTCATCAGATAAAAACATAGCCTTTTCTCGATAAGCTAAACCTCTATTGTAATAAGCAAGACCTTTATTCTGTCTTGAACTTTTCTTATTACTGAACAAAAATGGAACTGCCCATATTTTTGTTTTCAAATTTATAATCGCATCATATTGTCTTATCGCTTCATCAAAATTACCTAACTTTTCTGCCTCAATAATACCCAGATTCATTCTTGCTAATACATATCTTGGGTTATATTCAATAGCCTTTTTATAAGCTTCTACTGCAGAATAGTAATCTTCATAAACAACATATATGTTACCCAAATTATGCCATGCTGTATAATGACTTGGGAAATACTCTAATCCCTTATTATAATATTCAATTGAATAAGCCAGTTTATGTTTATGGTAAGCCCTGTCACCTTTGTAAACATAATAAATACCTAATGCTCTGTTTATTACATATTTCCGAACATAATCTCGGCCGAAAAATAAGCCAGCCAACAATAACAATATAAACAGAAATTTAAAAAACTTTTTTAAAGACCTTTTCATAATTTATATTTTATACTAAATACAATATCTTGTGGAGTAATTAACATTTCCTAACAAGAGTTGTAAAATAAAATTATAAAACCATGAAAATATAGTAACAAAAATTAAAATAATAGAGTTGGCTAGTTGCAGAAAATTTAAAAATATGATACAATTGTAAGCACGTGAAGGGTATATCTATATGTTAGTTTCAGCAATTTCATCATTCAGAGCAATAGCAATGCAGCATAACGCTGGTATGGCTATGATGCAAAATAACCAAAATAATTTAAGTATGATTAGAGCATCTCGCGCTGGTGAAACTTCTTTCAATGCCCTACATCAACAAGATGTTAAAAATAGTGTTTCTGCTGCTAAAAGCAAATTTATGTACCAAGTTGCTTCTGCTTGGAAAAAACAATGTGAAGCTAAAATGAAACAAGAAATGAAACAACAACACAAACTTAATACTATTGCTTAAGTTTTCTTAATTTTTATGTTGTAATTTATTTTTTTGAGTTAAAAT
>CALUUV010000075.1 GCA_944324055.1 Candidatus Gastranaerophilales bacterium
ATGATTTATCTGATAAACCAACAATCCCTGATGTTTCAAATTTAGCTACAAAAACCGAATTATCTGCTAAAGCGAACTCATCAGATTTATCAGCCGTTGCAACAAGTGGAAGTTATAATGATTTATCTGATAAACCAACAATCCCTGATGTTTCAAATTTAGCTACAAAAACCGAATTATCTGCTAAAGCGAACACATCAGATTTATCAGCTGTTGCAACAAGTGGTAGTTACAATGATTTATCTAACAAACCAAACATTCCTCAACCTTACACTCTTCCAACCGCTTCTACAACTACTTTAGGTGGGGTAAAAGTTGATGGTAAAACTATTACTATTAAAAATGGTGTGATATCTGGAAGTGCTACATATGATGACTCTGATTTAGTTGCTCGTATTACTGCTTTAGAACAAAAATTTGATGAAATCTTTGTTACTCTAACAATCAATCCTACACCTGCTGATGCAACTGTAACACTTACTGCTCAAGGTTTTACTCAACAAGGAAATAGTATTACTGTTGTTAAAGGGGTAGATGTTTCTTATTCTGTTAGTGCGACTGATTATAATCCCCAAGAAGGTGTTTGGAATTCTTTAGCTGATGAATCCAAAGATATTATATTAGAGGAGGCTACTTGTGTACCTTATTATGCAAATATCTTAGTTGATAATGAGGGTAATTATAAAAAACCAACTGATATTAATGTTGGTGATATGATTGCGGCTTACAATATGGAAACAAATCAAATAGAACTAACAAAAGTTATTGATATCCATTCTCCTATAAGAAATAATCTTGTTTCAATTATATTTGATGATGATTCTAAAATAGAAGTAACAAATGATCATGCCATTTTAACTAATGAAGGTTGGGCTGCTTATGAACCTCAAGCTTGTCATGAAGTTGAAAATGTTATAGCTTTAACTACTTCTCAAAAAGTTTTACAAACAGACTTATCTTATAAACAAATTAAATCAATTGAATATGTTGAAAAACCTGAAGGAATCCAATGTTATGCTATAAATACTGTATGTGATACTTTTATTACTGAAACATCTGTTGTTCACAATTGTGGCTCCGGTGGAGGTGGAGACTGGGGAGGTGACGGAGGTGACCCTTGGAGTTAAGAATTTAAATTAACATTTACTGGTGATATTCCCCAATGAAGTTTATTTCTCAGTATTGAATAAAAATCGTCATCTGTTAAAAATGCTAATTTAGCTTTTTTATCTGAAGTTTCAATATTAAATTCTCTGATTTTATCGCTATATTCTTGACCATCTATTGCAACATTAAGCAATTCGTCCATTGAACTAATTGTTATTTTTTCGCGTGCTGGGATTACAAGTGGTCTTGCTGTTAGTGTATGTGGGCATATTGGAACTATTACCAAACAGTCTATATCTGGGGATAAAATTGGACCTCCTGCTGATAATCCATATGCAGTTGAACCTGTTGGGGTTGAGATTATTATTCCATCTGCTATATAATCGCATACAAATTTGTCATTAATTTTTAACGAAAATTTTGAAGTTCTTGTTGTTGAACATCCTTTTACTACAAAATCGTTTAGCGCAACAAAATTTCCTGATTTTAACATTAGTCTTTCTTGGACTTTGTATGTGTGATTTTTTATACACTGAATTACTCTATTTATGTCATCAGTGCCTGATTGCGATAAAAATCCTAAACGACCTAAATTTATTCCTAATATTGGTGTTCCATAGTTTGCGTAATATCTGGCTGTTTTTAAAATAGTTCCGTCACCACCTATTACGCATATAAAATCATAACCTCCTTTCAAGTTATCTATATTGATAACTTCATACTCTAAAGCGTTCTTTTGAAGTTCCTCTTCGAACTTTGAAAGAACGTTTTTAGTATTAGACACATTATGATTTATTACTACTGCTAATTTCATATAAATTATTATATCTGAATATAATAAAATTATACAAGCATTGTATGAATATTTTTAGGGTCGTCTAATACGAATGGATTTCCTGTTTCATTTATTGGTTCAGGTAAGCCAATATCTTTTCCTTCTGCATCAATAGCTACACGCATTTTACCTAATGTTGGGTGTTGCATATATCTGTAATTTTGTGTGTCTAAGCCTGCAAATAATTCACGTGCTTCATTGAATGAAGTTTGGAAATTCATATCTCGTTTGATTTGTCTTGTAAATGCAAACTTGATATTGTCTGGATTACTTAATACATTTGTTAGATAATAACCATCACCATTTTGATTTAATGTATAATTTGTTGTTTTATTAAACCAAGGCTCAATATACTTTTTAGCATAATTTGCAGCCATTTGGTTTGCTTCAATATTAAAATCTTTTTTGGCTTCTGTTGTTTCTTGTGTTTCAACAGTTGTAGCAGCAGGTTGTTCTGCGCCTGTTACATCTACTGTTTTTGGTGCCACAGGTTGTGTAACAGGTTGGTTTACTTCTCCTACATTCTGATTTGGAATATAGTTTGTGTTTTGTAAATTTGTAGTATTTGCTGCTGAACTATCCATATCTATATAAAGTATATATAGAGTATATAATTGACATGTTTGTAAAGGAATGTAACAACTAACTATTTGCTTCTACAAATTCATCTACACTGTCTAATAATCCTAATGATGTTGAAAATACTTGTGAATGGAATAATACAGAAGTTGATGAGTATATTTTTCTTCTTAAAAAGTCCATTTTGTATCTTTGGATTAATGTTTCTAGTGTGTAATTTGATTCTAGTTCTTTATTAATTACATCCATAAAGTTTGGATATTTAGATGCAACTCGTTTTAATAAACTGTCTGATACTGAATCGTTATTTAGGAAGTAATTTATACAATCTTTTTTGTTTTCTACCTTATCGCCATCTTCAAAAATCATACAGAATGTTTTATAAAATGGGATTGTATAAATACCAAATTCTTTATCCATAATGATTCCAACATCATATGTTTCTTTGTGGGATGAAAATCCGCCTAAAGAATTTTCGATAAAGTTGCTGTAATCATTATTTAGTTCTTTTATTTCAAAGAATTTAAATGTTTCGATTGGTTTTGTAGCTTCTTCTAAATTAAAGTCTTCTTGAGCTTCATCTTCGCTTAGTTGTCCAATTATAGAATCGGCATATTTGTTTGTTGTAATAATTTCATCGGTTTTATATATATCAATAAATTTGTCATAAGTTTCTTTTATTGTATTTTTGATTTCATTTTCTTTTTCTTCATTATCTTGATATACAAGCCAAGGTGCTTGAACAATTCTTACAACTGCATATCTTGTTGCATCTTCTTCACTTGATGATGATAGTACATTATCAATTCCTATTAGATAATATTCATTTTCAAGTTTGAATATTCTTGCAACAATAAATTCGCCCATTCCTATTCCTCTAAAATTTGTCATTTTAGTAAGGGATAGTACTTCGTATTCCTTTTCGTTGGTTAGGTTATATAATTTAAAACCATTTTTTAGGATTCTTTTAATTTTAAATATTGAATACTGTGCATTTAGAAAACTTTCTGCAATATTTTTTTTGCTTGAATTCCCGCGTTCATTATATAATTCGATAATATTTTTAGCAGGTTCACCTATGTAACGCTCAAAAACGTAAGGAATAAATAATTTTTCCATTTGTGTTGATGTAGCATTCATTGCTCCCATTGTTGATAAATATTCTTTAAAATCAGGTTTTATTTCTTCATCTTCTTGTACAAATTTATAGATATCCTTTAAAACCTCATTTATTCCTATAATTTTTTCTATCGCGTTCATAATTTTCTCCTATTTTGATTTTAAAGATACAATAAGTTTATTATAATCTCAATACTCGTAATGGATTAATATAACTATATATATTGTGAGAATTTGAATTTTTAGTTATAATCGTTTTATGGATAAAGATGCTAGAAAAACTAGAACTCGCTATTTTCGAGAATTTGAATTACTTATCTGGTTATTGATTATACTAGCATTTTTAGTTTTTGGAGTCCTATCATATAGATCTAGTCAACAAACTTACCAATTATATAATATATTTATGCCTGATGTAGATGGGTTAATTGTCGGATCTCCTGTTAATCTTATGGGGGTTCCTGTTGGGTATGTTAAAACTCTTAAAATAGTTAATGACGATGAAGTTTTTGTTAGATTTATTATTAGAGATAAGTCTATAAAGCTTCCTAAAGGAACAATTGCAAATGTCGAATTTACAGGCCTTGGTGGTTCTAAATCTATTGAACTTTATCCGCCTAATAAAGATTACGTTCAACAATATGGTTTAGATGGCGATGATTATATTATTGTTGCAAGAGTAAGTCGTTTAAGAGATTGTTGGTCATTATTATACCAAATGTTTGGTAAAATAGGTTCAATTACTGCTAAAATCTCGTCATTTGGTGTTGAATTACAAAATTCTGATTTACAAAGTGATACAGAGGCAACTCAAAAAGATGTTAACAATTTTCTTGAATTTTCTAATGGTTGGGTTGATAATGTACAAAAAGATATTAACAATTATAAAAACAAAATGGACGATATAAAGAAAGGGAATAAGGATAATAGTCATGGCGAATGAAAATGTAAAATTGATAACTAATCCTGTTATCTGTCAAAGTTTATGTACTATGAGAGATAAGGATAATGATTCGCAAAGTGTGCGAATTGCAGCTCGTAAAATTACCAGAGCTCTTTTGTATGAAGCTTCTAAAAACCTTCCGTTAGTTGATAGAGAAGTTCATACTCCACTTAAAACTTTTATGGCTAAAGATATTGATCCTGATATTAAAATCATTATTTCTCCGATTTTAAGAGCAGGATTAATTTTTACTGATGAAGCTATTGATATTTTACCAGATGCTTGTATTAGACATATTGGTATGTATAGAGATGAAAAAACTTTAAAACCTGTTTGGTATTATAACAAAGTGCCTATGGCTACACCTGATCCTAAAAAATTCTATGTATATATTACTGATCCGATGTTAGCTACAGGTAACTCTTTGTTAGAAGCGATTAGATTATATGCAGAAAAAGGTATTCCTCAAAAAAATATTAAATGTATTTGTATATTCGCTGCTCCTCAAGGGATTGAACTTATTCATAATGAGTTCCCAGATGTAGAAATTACAGTTGCTGCAGTTGATGAATGTATAAATGAAAAAGGTTATATTGTTCCTGGTATGGGTGATGCAGGCGATAGAATCTTTAATACAGTAGAGTAGGGAAAGGATAAAATATGAAAAGAGCAATTGTTGTTGTAATTGATTCAATGGGTATAGGTGCTATGCCTGATTGTGCGGAATTTAATGATATTCCTGAATGTAATACTTTAGCAAATATTTGTAAGTATAATAAAGGTCTAAATTTACCGAATATGGCTAAATTAGGGCTTGGTAATATTCAAGATTTTGAGGGTGTTCCAAAAGTTGCTAATCCTATTGGACAATATGGAACATTACAAGAAAAATCAAAAGGTAAAGATACAACAACTGGCCATTGGGAAATTGCCGATTTAGTTTCTGAAAAACCTTTTGCAACTTTCCCTCAAGGATTTCCTGAAAAACTTGTTAATGATTTTATTAACGAAACTAAATGTGGTGGAATTTTAGCTAACTGTCCTGCAAGTGGTACTGCAATTATTGAAAAACTTAATGACGAACATCACCAAACAAAATTTCCTATCGTTTATACAAGTGCTGATAGTGTTTTCCAAATTGCAGTTGATACTGATATGATTCCATTAGAAACTCTTTATGAATGGTGTAGAATTGCAAGAAAACTTCTTGATGATGGTGGTTATCATGTTTCAAGAGTTATTGCTCGTCCATATAAAGTTATTGATGGAAAACCTACAAGAATAGGTAAAGATAGACGTGATTATTCTGTTGAACCAACAGGAGAAACTATTTTAGATAGAATTAAAGAATCTGGCGGAGAAGTTGTTGCGATTGGTAAAATTGAAGATATCTTCTCTAAAGCTGGTATTACTCATGCAATTCATACAGGTTCTAACAAAGAAGGTTTGGAATTAACTTTAAAAGCAATCAAAAATGAACTTGATTTGAATAGTATTAAATATGAATCAACTCCTAAAGATTTTGTTCCAAATAAATCTTTAATATTTACTAACCTTGTTGATACAGATATGTTATATGGACATAGAAATGATCCAGCTGGTTACGGTCGTGCAGTAGAAGAAGTTGATGAATATGTTGGTAAAATTATTGAAGCAATGAATGAAGATGACTTGCTTGTGATTACTGCTGACCACGGTTGCGATCCAACAGTTCCTGGTACAGACCATACTAGAGAATATGTTCCGGTACTTTATTATAATAAAAATATTGAACCTAAGGATTTAGGATTAACCCTAGGGTTTGATAATATTTCTAAAGAAATAGAAAAATGGATATTTTAATATTTCTATGTTTTTGTTATAATTAACTTGTTATTTAATTAACACTTATTATAATTAACGATTAAAAAGGAGAAAGAAATGAAAGTAACAGTTGAAGATTCTTGTATAGCTTGTGGCGCATGTGAATCAATTTGCGATGCAGTATTCAGTATTGATGATAAAGCAGTTGTTAACGAAGCAGCAGTTGCTGGTAACGAAGATGCTGTAAAAGAAGCTGCTGATGCATGCCCAGTTTCAGCTATCGTTGTTGAATAATTTTATTAAAAAAAATAAAAAACGCTCTGAATTAATTTTCAGGGTGTTTTTTATTGTAAATTTTTTGTAATATTAAACAAAAAAATGATTTAATTCGGTTTATATAAATGAAGGTTAATGTGCATGTATATAAACCATTCTACAAATACTCCATATAATTTGCAAAATTCAACTCCTAAATTTAAGGCTATACCTTTAGCCAAATATAAATATGGGAAAAATGAATTTTTAAATGTTTATCAATTAGAAAAACGCGATTTACCTTTTATATCTAATTTTTTAAAGAATTTAAAACAATATTTTGCGGATAAAAAAATAGATGATTATTCAAGACAAGAAGTAATGAAAGAAGCTTTTTCGGCATCAGAAAAAATACTTACTTCTCCTAATAAAATTAAAGGTAAAGCCAGAATATTTTTAGCAGTGAAAGATTCTAATCCTTGTGGCATTTTGATTGGCAATGTATTAAAAGAATCTAAGACTCATAAAATGGCATATTCAAGTAGAAAAAATCATGCTAGAAAAGAAACAGAGCTTGATTGGCTTGCGACTTGGAATCCGTTTGCTGATAAAAAGGTTAAAAATAGTGGTAAAGTTTTAACAAATGAATTTTATCATACATTGAAACAAGATGGATTCAAAGATGTATATGTTCGCTCTGAGGTCCCAGAACTTTCATATGCAGTAGATTTTTATAAGAAAATGGGTTTTGATGAGTTGCCGAATGGTAGAGAAAGTATTATTAAATCATCTACAAATAAATATTTAATTGGAAATTTTGATGCTTCTGATGAAGATATTATTCCTATGGTTGCTTCTCCTGAAAATATAAGAAAAGTTAAAAGAGAGCTATCTGATAATTTACATCGAGAAAAATTAAATCATATTTCTGTTTCTATTGATCATCTTAAAATGAATTAATTTCTTTTTTATGTTATATTTTAACTAACATAAATGTATTTTAATTAGGAGACAATCTATGCAAGCAAGACGTGCAGCTCGTGAATTAGCACTTATATTATTTTCTCAATTTGATAAAGAAATTACATCATATTCTTCAAAAGATTTTGA
>CALUUV010000076.1 GCA_944324055.1 Candidatus Gastranaerophilales bacterium
TAAGTTTGAAAAATCTCCTTTTTTAATATATCCAAGAGGAGATTTCCCCATCTGAGTAAAAAGATATTCTAGCTTTGGTATAAATACCTTTCTACTGCCGTAAGCAAATAAAGAAGCAAGAAATGCAGATATTTCAATATCCTCTTTCTTGGTATATTTATGTACTGTTTGGATAGGATCAGTTTCTATAAATACTTTGTTCTCATATTTTTCAGCTAATTCATCCAATTCATTCTTTGTTATCATCTTATCCTCGAGAAAAATTCTTCTAATAATTTATCACATTCTAATTCATTAATCCCACCATAAATTTTTATAGGAGAATTAGCAATTTTATTAAGTTCCAACTTTGAGAATGCCCCATATTGGGCATCATAACTTCCAAAGTAAAGAGTCTTAATCCTAGCTTGCATAATTGCCCAACCACACATTGGACAAGGCTCTAATGTTACATACATCTCGCAATTATCTAAATGCCAAGAACCTATTTTACTCTGAGCTTCTTTGATTGCAAGGATTTCCGCATGAGCTGTAACATCTTGGGTCTCTTCTTTTAAATTATGAGCAGATGCAATTATTTTTCCATCTTTTAAAATTATTGCACCAACAGGAACATCATCCTTAACTTTTAAAGCTTCCTCTATTGCTCGTTTCATTCTTGGTTTGCCTTATCTAAGAATACCTTTACAGTAAATCCTTCTTCCTCTGTTGAATACAAACGAACTTCTCCACCCATTGCTTCAACCAAACCTTTTACGATAAACAAACCTAAGCCTGTTCCTCTTGTTGTTCGTGTTGTCTTATCATCAATTCGTGTAAACTTATCAAATAGAGTTTTTAACTTTTCTCTTGAAATTAACGGATACTTATTATTAACCTCTATTACCACTCTATTTTCTTCTTCATAAGCATTTATTGTAATATCTGTATCTTCAATACCATACTTTACAGCATTCTCTATTAAGTTAATTACAACTTGTTCAAATCTATCTCTATCTGCATATATTTGAGAAATTTCTTTTGGAACATTATTTACAATAACTTTTGATGAGGAATTTTTAACAAGTAATATTGCATCGTCAATAACTTCAGGTATTGAAATTGTATCCATAATTACATTCAATCTTGAATCTTCGATATCTGGTATAACCAATAAATCCTCTATCATTCGTTTTAAACGTTCTGCCTGTTTCTTGATTACTTTCAATGATTTTTGTTGAGTCTCTTTATCTATTTCAATATCTTGACGTAATAATCTTGAAGTATAACCTTGAATACTTGTTAATGGAGTTCTTAATTCATGGCTTACTGTATCAATCATATTAGAACGAAATTCATTTAATTCTTTCAATTCCTTATTTGTCTTTTTAAGTTTTGAGTATGATTTATTAATTTGTTTAACCATTCGATTAAACTCAAAAGATAAGAAGATAATCTCATATGGGGTGAATACACTTGATAATAGTCTTATACGTCTTCTATAATTACCCTTTGATATCGCAATAATCGCTTTAAATAACTGACGAATATTTATATAAAGATAATATGTATAAAGACCAACGATAAATAAAACTGTTAATGATGCTATTAATACTGATAAAATTATTTTAGTTCTACCATAATCGATTGTTTTATGAGTTAATTCGTGAGGGGTATTTACAACAACTAAAACCTTTGGATTATCTTTTTTTAGATAAACAAAAGGTTGGTTTTTAACTTTACCAAATACAGTTGCTTTATCTGAAACAATATTCTTTGGCAACTGAGATACACTTTGTTCATATAATTTTTCATTATAATTATGAGAAGTTATAGTTTTACCATCGTATGTTAAAATATTAATTTGACGTTTGTCATCTTTTAATGGAGAAAATATCTGTTCTCTCAAAACATTAATATCAAATATAGCAACTAAATATCTTCCATCTTTTAATGGAGCTTTTAATGCTGTTTCTTGATTATGTATACATTCATCATATATTTTGGCAAACTCATCTTCGGTATTTATTATAAATATTTTTTTATAAATATCTGAATTCTTTTGGATTTTATTTAAATAATTCAATTTAGCTGACTCACTACTAAAATAATCTAGAGTCATAACTATCTGATTTAATTCATTTGAAGCACTTGCTTGAAATACATCTACTTCATCAGACACCATATTGGCAATTAATATTGCGGCCTCTCTCAATTGTAAACGAACTGATTGCTGGTTAATATTATTAATAATTATCCCACTTATACTCATTGGAATAACAACTGCAAAGAATAATACTATTGCAATTTGTTCAACTATTTTTAATCTAAAAGGTCTTATATTAATTCCCATATTATTCACCAAAAGGAGTTAATTTATACCCTACATTTGTAACCGTATGAAGATATTGAGGTTTCTTAGGATCTGGTTCAATTTTGTTTCTTAAACCACCTACATGGACTCTTACCATTCTTACATCTTCATCACTATCATAGCCCCAAACTTCATCTAACAATGTTGCTAAAGTTACAGGGTTATTAAAATGTTGCATTAGACAATACAAGATTTCAAATTCTGTTGGTGTTAATTTTACCTTCTTATTTAAAATAACAGCCTCTAAAGTTTCTGGGAATATTTCAATATTTCCGGAATGCAAAATCTCATTTGTTATTGGATTTGTATCTTGAACTTGATTTCTTCTAAGTAATACTCTAATTCTTAACAATACTTCTTGTATATCAAAAGGTTTTACTAAATAATCATCAGCACCACAATCAAAACCAATTGTCTTATCATTAATTGTACCCTTTGCAGTAAGCATTAAAATAGGAATGGCTAATTTTGCTTGTCTGATGTTTTTACAAACATCAAACCCATTCATTTTAGGCATCATGACATCTAGTAATATCAAATCATAAGAATTGTTTAATGCTTTTTGTAATCCTTCTTTTCCATCAGAGGCAGTATCGACAAAATATCCACTTTGAGAAACATCAAATTCTAGTAAATCTCTTATCTCATCATCATCATCGACGATTAATATTCTTTTCATTTCTGTCATAATATACCCCTATCTGATAAATTTAACCCCTATTATAATATTTTTCAGGATTATTTGTAAAGGATTCGCTTATTGTTCGATATTCATTCTTATCAATATCGACACCCATGTTTTTTGTCTTTATTTCAAAACCTTTTTTCTTCTTTTTTTTAGGTCGAAAATCCATTATTAATCCTTAAATTATATTGTTATCATCATCAATTTGAATAATTGTTGGTCTGTAATCTTTTACTTCATCTTCTTGATAATAACCATAAGATACAATAATAACCTTATCACCTTTTTGAACTTTTCTGGCAGCAGCTCCATTTACACAAAATATTTTTGATTTTCTCTCACCTTTTATTGCATAAGTTTGGAATCTTTCACCATTATTTATATTTAATATTTCGACTTTTTGATACTCTCTAATCTTTGCTGCATCTAATATATCAGCATCAATTGTTATTGAGCCTACATAATTCAAATCTGAATCTGTTATTGTTGCTCTATGTATTTTTGATTGTAAAAATTCTAATAACATCACATATTCTCCATTTGATTTTATTTTAAAACAAACAGATACAAAAATAAATCAATGTTAAAGTTATTAACTAATTAATGTACTTTCCATCAAAAAGTTCTTTAATCATCTTGCTTTGGTCAGATTCAAACTTTGGTTCATCGTCTGGTTGTTCAGTTTTTTTTTCAGGAGCTTTTTGAATTTCTTGAACAGTTTCAATTTCTTCCTCAGATACTGTTTCTTGTTTTGGAGCTAAAGTTTTAACTTCACTTGGAGGAGTTATGGGTTTTGGCTTAGGTGCGGGTGCAACCTTTCCTATTTCAACATCCGATTCTAATGGGGTTCTAATCAAAACATGTGTATTTTTTTGACCAAACATCGCATCAGCAGCTTCCATAATTGCAGTTTTTTTAGTTCCGTCATTTGCTTGTTTTACAAAAATAGCTTGTTTGAATGTAATAACAACTTCATCCGGTGCAATTTTTACAGGATTAGCTAATTTTAACAATGCTTGAGTTGATGGACTTTTAACATGTGACAATAATGTTGCCCATAAACTTCTAATATCTGTTGTAGGATCAAGCATTTTAGCTTTTGGCATTGGGGTAAATTCAGTTTTTTCTTCTGCCTTATCTTCTGCTTTTTCTTGAACAGCTCCAATTTTTGCTTCTTCTTGCTTGGTTTCTTTTATAGTTTCTTGCTTAACCTGAATAGGTTCTTGCTTTACTTCTGGTTCAACTGGTTTTGAAACAGGAACAGAAACTCTCTCTACAGGAGGAGTTACAACATGTCTTACAGGAGCAACAGAAACCTCTCCACCTTCAAGTGCTTGAATTCTATTTTGTAGTTCTATTAATTTTGTATTATTTGTAAGATTTGATAAGTCAATCAAAGCAACTTCTAACCACATTTGTTGATTAGTTGTAGTTTTTATTTCCTTTATATAATTTGCAGTTTTCTCAATTAAAAATACAATTTGATGAGTTTCAACTTCTTCTTTTTGTTGATTAAGTTGTTTTAACTGAGCTTCATTCAAGTTTGTTAATTCAATTGATGTTTCATTATCGCAATTTTTTACTATTAATAAATTTTTGAAATAATACATCAAATTATTTAAAATCTGTACAGGCTCATTCCCTGAATTATAAACTCTTTCCAATAATTTTATTGCATTTATTGAATCTGATTGAATAATTTTTTCAGCCATTTCATATAAAATATCGAAAGATAAACGGCCTAAAAGATTATTAATATCTTCTTCTGTAATTTCTTTAGATTCACCTAAAATACTTACCTGATCAAGTAATGCAATACTATCACGCATCCCGCCTGCAGAGTTTTTAGCGATAGAATATAATGCACCGTCTGAAATATTTATTTTTTCTTTATCAGAAATATATCTTAAGTGTTTTGCAATATCGTCAGTTGTAATTCTTCTAAAATCAAATCTTTGACAACGGCTCTTAATAGTATCTAAAACCTTATGAGACTCAGTTGTTGCAAGAATAAATACAACATTTTTAGGGGGTTCTTCTAATGTTTTTAACAAAGCATTAAATGCAGTATTTGTAAGCATATGAACTTCGTCAATTATATAAATTTTGTATTTTCCATTAACAGGAACGTATTGTATTTTTTCAAGAATATTTTGCGCATCTTCAACTTTTCTGTTACTAGCAGCATCAATTTCGATTACATCTATTGGAACAGAATTAGTGATATCTACACAACTTGTACATTTGCCACAAGGTTCAACAGTTGGTCCATTTACACAGTTTAAAGATTTAGCCAAAATTCTAGCAGTTGATGTTTTACCTGTTCCACGAGGGCCAGTAAACAAATAGGCATGGGAAATTTTACCAAGATTGATAGCATTAGAAAGAGCCTGCTTTATATGCTCTTGCCCTACTACCTCCTCTAGTTTTTGCGGTCTATATTTTCTGTATAAAGGTATATAATTCTCGCCCATGCTATAATTGTATCACAAAAGGAGATGTTATGAGCTACATATTACCAAAACCGTTAACAAAAGGAGACACAATAGGTGTTATTGCACCATCTGGTCCTATTTTAGATAAAGATGCAATACTTAGAGCTAAAAGCTTTTTTGAAGGTTTAGGATATAACGTAGTTTTTTCTAAACATACCTTTTCGCAAGATAGATATTTATCTGCAACCGATGAAGAAAGATTAGAAGATTTACATTGGGCTTTCTCAAACAAAGAAATAGACACAATAATCTGTGCAAGAGGTGGATATGGAGCGTTAAGATTAATCAACCAAATTGATTATGAATTAATTAAACAAAATCCTAAAAATTTCTGTGGTTATTCTGATATAACAATTCTATCTGCAATGTTCTTAAAAAGAGCAAATCTGATAACCTATTCATCACCAATGATGAAAGGAGATTTTGGTGCAGAAAAAACAGATAAATATACTATTGATAGTTTCTTTGATGCACTATCACATAAAGAACAAATTTTAGAAGCACCAGTTGTAAACCAACAAGGAAGAGCTGAAGGTATTATGTGGGGTGGAAATTTAGCATCCATTGTTTCACTTGCTGGGCTTGATTTTATCCCAGATAATGATTTTATATTCTTTGCAGAAGATTTAAATGAACCAGTTTATAAAATAGATAAAATGTTTACTCAATTATTAAACATAGAAAAATTCAGAAAAAACATAAAAGGTTTGGCTCTAGGTAAGTTCTTAGATGTGGAATATCCAGAGCAATTACAATATCTATTCAATCAAATAGCTAAAGAATTAAATATTCCAACAGTTTCTGAATTGAATATTTCACACGAAGACACTAAAAACACAATTCCTTATGGAAAGAATTGTGTTTTAGATGATAATAAATTAATAATCTAAATATTTCTTAACAAACCCTCAAGATTTTCTTATTCCTTGCCGTACACACATATAGTGAAGTGTATCTAGGAAAAGGAATAAGAATTAAAATTGGTAAATGTAGATAAAAACACATTAATCAATAATCTATGTCAAAACTCAGGTTTACAAGGCGCAGCACTTTCAGAATATAAAGCACGCCTATCTAAAATGAGCGAAGCAGAATTGACTGCCCTTATTTCTGGCAATAATACCGATAATAATACTGATACTGTTGAGTTAAATACTACAAATACAACTAATACCCCAATAGATAAATCAACTGCTCAGGATTTATCAATAGAGAATATAGAATCAAATGCATATCAAGCACTTCAAATGTTATCTAAACAAGATGATGGAATAATTAGCAAAACATATAATGATTTGAAAGAAAAATTTGATTTAGGTTTAGCTAAAAGTCAAGTAGAGAAGGTTATATACAAACAATTTAAAACTGCCGATTATTTAAAAAAAGCAAAAGCAAATAAATTAACTTATTCAGAATATCTTGGCTCCCAAAGAGAATTTTTAATGGATATATTCCCAGGTATTGAGTCTTATAGCGATAGACAAAAAGCTCAAATAAAAACAATGATTGCAAGTTTGTCGATTGATGAATTATTAGAACAAGAAGAGAAAATTCTAAACTTACCTGAAAAAGATTCTCCAGAGTATGAAGCAGCAAAAAATAAATTTACGAGTGAATTAATTCTTAAGACAAATGATGTTGAAACTATATACGATACTGATAAAAATAAAGTTAAAGATCGATTTAAACCCAAACCAGAATATAAACCTGTAAATGGCGATAGGTTAATGACTTTTGAAGAAGTTTATATGCTAGGGCAAGGAGTAGAATTTAATAAAGATAATATCCAAAAATCAAATGAAAGCGCAACAACATTTGCATTAATAAATAATGTCAAAGCTAAAAAAGATAAACTTCATGAAATTCTACACGATAATTTAAAACTAGTAGAAGGTAATAATGCCTTAGGTGCAACTAAACAAAATCAAGAGATTTCAAACCAAAGATTAGAAATCTCAATACTTTCAGCATTACGACTAATGTATGGACCAGATTTAGAAAAACAAACTGCAGCATTAAAAGAATTAGCAGGAGAAGATTACTATGTTGAACTAGGACAAATCAAGTCAAATGCAAAAGATCCGCAAAATAAAAGTGACTTGCTCCCAGATATCGCACATAAAATCTTAGACAAAGTAGATTCAAACTATAACAAATTGTTAGGAGGTAAAACACTAGAAGACTATGCC
>CALUUV010000077.1 GCA_944324055.1 Candidatus Gastranaerophilales bacterium
TCTAATTGTGTATTAACCTTTTGAAGCATGTATTTATCTTTTTCATGAAGTTTTTCTTCATCTTGAGATGTTGCATCTAAAATATTGTTATACACATTACCATTTGTATCTGTTATTGATAAGTTTTCAGGAGTAAGACCTGATACTGAACCTACTAATAAGTTAGTAATTGCTTTTACTTTAAAGTTATCAAGTTTTTCACCTGATGGCATATCCAATTGAACGGTTGCTGTTACAGGTTTTTGATTTTGTGAAAACATAGTTTGTTCTGGAATTGATACAAATACAGATGCATTTTGTATTGGAGGAATTTTTCTTATTAACCTTGCTAACTCTCCATCTATTGCACGAATTAAACGGATTCTTTTATCTTCTTTTGTTGATGTGAAATCGCCTTTATCAAACATTTCTAAACCAACATTTTGATCCATTAAACCGCTTTTTACAATTGCTAGTAATGCTCTATCACGTTGAGTCTGTGTGTAATCTTTTAAGAAAATGGTAGATTTTGTACCATCTAACTTTCTATTAGCAGTAATACCTTCTCTTGCTAATAATGCTTGTATTTCTATTGCTTTTCCTAAATTATCAGTTGTTAATAAATCTAAAGGCTCTTTTATAACCTTTTCTTGTACAACTTTGCCGCCAGCACCTCTATTAGATCCTGATACTATAGCTACGGTTACTATTAATGCAACCAATACTACCGCTACTACTGCGGCTCCTATTAAAAAGTTTTTATTTTGTAATAACTGCTTAAAATCCATCTTTACAGCACCCTAACGCAAATTTTATCAATTTTATACACACTACTATGTCACTATACTATACTATACTTGAAGTTGCATAATTTTATCATATGTTTGGATGATTTTACCAGTAAATTGTGTTGCAACGTTCACATTTATTTCTGCTTTTGCCATCGCAGTCATTACATCGTGAATATCAACATCGTCATTACCCATCATTACATCCTTTAACATACCGTCTGGAGCATTCAAGTCATTATTGAATTTTTCTACCAAACCAGACATTACAGATTGGAAATCCGCAGTTTCTGGAGTTTCTACACGACTCATTCTTGCGCCTGGCAATCCACCAAACCAAGGATCCATTTTCGTATGTTGGATTCGAGCTTGTAAATCATATCTCGGATAAAATCCATGTCCATTTGATAACATACTTATACCTCACTCTATTAGTTAAACTCGTTTACATTTTTGTTTATAGTAATCGGATAAAATTCTTAAAAAATTAATAATATACATAACAAATCCTTCATTTGTGTTAGTTAAAACTCTAGTTCGACTGTATTGTTTTAAGGATTTCTTTCAAAAAGTCAACAAAAAAGTAAGGCTACGACATGATTTCAGCCTGTTCTGTAATATTTCTTAATATTTATTCCAGCACATAAAACTAACTTTTATTTTTACAATAAAAGTTAGACAAAACTATATTTAAAATTAATTATTTACCCCTAGTCAACAGAGAAGATATCTCTAATATCATCCATAGTTAGAGACTTAGTAATATTTCTATCTACAGAAATTACGCTATCAACAAGGTCACGTTTTCTTGTTTTAAGTTTTTGAATTTTTTCTTCAACTGTATTCTTAGTAATAATTCTGTATACAAATACTTTCTTAGTTTGACCAATACGATAAGCTCTGTCTGTTGCTTGATCTTCAACTGCAGGGTTCCACCATGGGTCGTAGTGGATAACATAATCTGCTCCAGTTAAGTTCAAACCAGTACCACCAGCTTTTAAACTGATTAAGAATACTTTTACATTTGTATTATTGTTAAAGTTTTCAACAGCTTTTTGTCTATCTTTTGTTTTACCTGTTAAGTATTCATATTCAATACCAACTCTATCCATCCAACCTTTAATGATATCTAACATATCAACAAATTGGCTGAATAATAGAACTCTATGACCTTCATCAACAATCTGTTCAAGCATTCCTTTAAGGTATTCAAATTTACCTGATTGCATAACACCTTTAACATGTTCTTTATCATATAGTTTAGGGTGACAACAGATTTGACGTAATCTCAATAACGCAGAGAAGATAGACATTCTGCTCTTTTCTAAACCATTCATCTCAATACTCTTGAATAGTTCTTCCTTCGTACTGTCTAATACTTCTAAATAGAAATCTCTTTGTTCTGGAGTTAATTCACAGTATGCCATATTTTCAACTTTATCTGGTAAGTCTTTCGCAACATCACGTTTCATACGACGTAAGATGAATGGATAAATTTGAAGTTTAAGACGTTTTTCAACTGTTTTGTCTTGTCTTTCCATAATAGGAGTAACATAACGTGAGTTGAATTCTGCCATTGAGAACAAGAAACCGTTCATCAAGAAGTCAAATACTGACCATAACTCTTCAAGTTTATTTTCAATTGGAGTACCTGACAATGCTAATCTATGTTTTGAATTTAAAGTCTTAACAGCTTGAGCTGTCTGAGAAATAGCATTTTTGATATTTTGAGATTCATCAAGAATAATATATCTAAAATTATATTTTCTGAATTTTTCAATATCACGTCTTATCAAAGCATAACTTGTGATAACAATATCATAGTTAGGTATTTCATCAAATAATTTTGCTCTATCAACACCTGATAATTTTAAGCAGCTTAAGCCTGGTGTAAATTTTTCAATTTCAGCTTCCCAGTTAAATACAACTGTTGTAGGAGCAATAACCAATGTTGGTTCAGGACCATCTACTTCTTTTGCTTTTTGAAGTAAAGCTAAAGCTTGAAGTGTTTTACCTAACCCCATATCATCTGCAAGAATACCGTTCAAACCATACTTATACATAAACCATAACCAACTGAAACCTTTGATTTGGTAGTCACGGAATGTAGCATTAATTTCTTTTGGTAATTCTGTATGCTCAGTTGTTGAGAATGATGAAATTTGTTCCCAGAATACTCTAAACTCATCACTCAACACTAATTCAAAATCTAAGTTTTTAAGTTCTTGAATTAAGCCCGCACGATATGTTTTAACTCTGTATTTATTTTCATTGTTTCTATATGCATCAAAAGAGTTGAATGATTTCATCATTTGATAAATATTTTGTGCAGGATATTCAACAAATCCTAAGCTTCTAACTCTTGCATATTTTTCACCACTTTGAATAGTTTCATAAATATCATCAAAGTTGATAATTTCTTCACCAACTTGACCATATAATTGAACTTCAAATTCATCTGGAGCATCTTCACAGAAATCTATTTTTGCACACATTCTGAATGGATTTTCCATAAGTTTAAAGAAATTCATATCATCTTTTTCTTCAAACTTCCAACCTTCTCCAGCTTGTTTTATATAATAGTTATAAAAATCTATCGCAACTTCTTTTTCCAAAGCTAAGTTATTTGTTTGCATTGGAACAAATTTACAACCTAATAACATTTGATAAGCAAGTTGTTCGTGTTGATAATTTCTCTTAATCCAATAAACATAATCTTCACCATCTTTTTTAGTTGTAATAGTTACATAAGGTGATTTATCTTTATTTTTTGAATAAGGAACTCTAACACCATCATAATCAAATTCTAAAGATGCTTTTAATGATTGATCATAATCAATACCTAATGTCACAACATTTAATGGAGGTCTTTCCTCAAGCATTAATTTACTAATTTGTTCAGAAACTGTTACATCAATAACAGATTGAATTTGAGGAAGTTCTTCATAAATAAACTTGCCGCCTTCTGAATCTTTCAAATCAGTAAATGTTGATTTAATAATATTTTGAGGCAACTCATTCATTGCAACATTTATAGGGAAAATAATATTTTTATATCTGCCCCATTTTAATTGACGAGAGAAATATTTTACTTCTTCAAACGGATAAACATTGTCATCATTTGGTCTATTCCAATAAAGAGCAAGCATTATACTACCATTTGGAGAAGAAGAAACATCCATTGTTAATTTCCATTCTTCATCAACAAATTTTATTCTTTGTTTTGTTTTCTCATCTAAAACTTCATCAACTTGAGCTAACAATGGAAACATTGGTTGAAATTTTGTAATAGGTATATCATACCAACCAGCTTTTTTATCTTGACGAGCAATTTTGAAAATTGTTTGGAATATTGCAACCTCTGCTTTTTGAGATTCATTTAAAGCAAAATTTGGTTGTTCTTTTTGGATTTCAATTAATGCTCTTAAAACATTTTCTATTGAACGGATAATTTTCCCAGTTTTTCTATCTCTAATAAGAACTGAGAAGAAGTTTTGTTTTCTTTTTGGATTGAAGTGGAATATATAATTTCCTTGTGGAATATCCATTAAATCTGTATTTTCATCAGGAAAATCATGTTCTATTCCATATTTTGTTTCTAACCAATCCTCATAAGCATGCTCATTAATAGCTTTTAGAGCCACCGCAACTGAATGTTTACACCATTCTTCTTTTAATGGACAGTTACAACGAGCTTCTACTGTATTCTTTTTGAAAATTAAATCAGTAGTATATGCATCTTGATAGTTACCTTTTACTTTAGCTTTATAAAAGTTTTTTTCTGGCTCTGAGTTCATTATCATATCTTTTTGATAATACTCATAGCCTCTGCGCCAACTACCAGCAGAAGCAACTTCTTTTATATACTTATAGTTAAATTCAAAAACTTTACTCATTAATAGAGTTTCACATCCTTTTCGGGTTTTGATAAATTAAAAAATCACACAAAAAATTGATAAAAGATAACGTTATATAAAGCTTCCAAACTGCTATCTTATCAATTCTGCAATTTGTCAAAACAGAAATCTAAATTGCATAATTTTATTGTACATGAAATCTAAAAAAAAACAAGCGGTATCTATATTTGTAAAATTTAGCATTATCTAATATAATGAATATATGTTAAAAAGGTATGAAAAGTTTTTAAAAGAGTTTGACAAAAAACTAAAGAAATATTTTGACGAACAATCAAAATATATATGCTGTAAAGAAGGGTGTTCTGGGTGTTGTGAAGTTGGAGATTATCCATTTTCTCAACTTGAAATGATGTATCTTATGACAGGTTTTAGAAAATTACCTGTAGAGACACAAAAAATTATCAAAGAAAACATGGATAACCTTAAAAAGAGTAGAATGTTCACTCACTTTTTCCATCAATGTCCATTTTTAATTGATAAAAAATGTTCTGTATATAAATATAGAGGGATTACATGTAGAACATTTGGCCTAGCATATGTAGTGGATAACCAAACAAAAACAGTTAAAATTCCAGAATGCACAAAAGAAGGATTAAACTTTAGCAACGTATATGATGGAAAAGAAATTACAATTGACCCTATACAAGAAAACCTCGATTTACCTTATGTAATAGAATCAAAACTTGCAAAAAGTCATAAACTAGAATTCGGAGAAATTCGCTCTCTTATTGATTGGTTCCCTAATAATTAATTTCTTCTTATTTGTAGTAAAATAAAGCTATGGAAGATATTTTAAAAGAACTTGAAGAACTTAAATCTAATAATATGTTTAGACAAATTTCACCTATTGAAAAAAAAGAAGGGGAATTTGTTTTTATTAACGGAAAAAAGATGATTAATTTTTCATCTAATGATTATTTAGGTTTGAGCACAGATAAAACATTAGTTGATGAATTTTGTAATAAGTATATGAATTCATCTGAGTTTGCATTTTCTTCAGCTTCTGCAAGATTACTTAGTGGTACATCAGATGTTTATAATACTTTAGAAAATACTCTTGCTAAACTATTTAAAAAAGATGCAGCATTAATTTTTAACACAGGTTTTCAATGTAACTTAGGAGTGATTTCTGCACTTGTTGGTCAAGGAGATGTTATTTTTTCTGACAAACTTAACCATGCCAGCATAATTGACGGAATGAGATTATCAGGTGCAACTTTTTATAGATATAAACATCTTGATTACAACAACTTAGAAGAATTATTAAAAAAACATCGCTCAAAATTTAAAAGAGCTATTATTATATCAGAATCAGTATTTTCAATGGATGGTGATATTGCAAATATTGATAAATTAATCAAACTAAAAAAACAATACAATACATTATTAATGATAGATGAAGCTCACGCCTTTTGCGCAATAGATGACAAATGCGCAGGAATATCTAATTTTAAAGATGTTGATATAATAACAGCAACATTTGGTAAAGCATTAGCATCATTTGGAGCTTTTGCTGTTGCAAGTAAACCAATTATTGAATATCTAACAAACAAAGCTCGTTCTTTTATATTCTCAACATCTATTCCACCTGTTAATATAATGTGGACAAACTGGTTACTTACAGAAAAAGCTGATTACATAAATAAAAAAAGAGAAAATTTGGCGGAACTAATAATAAGAACTCATAAGCTTCTTAATGATTATAATATCAATACAGTTTCAGAATCCCAAATTATTCCTGTTATACTAAAAACACCTGATAAAGCAGGTGAAATTGCAGAAAAATTAAAGAACGAAGGATATTTTATACTTCCAATAAGACCGCCTTCTGTGCCTATTGGAACATCAAGATTGAGATTATCATTGACTGCTAATATTCAATTTAAAGACGTTAGAAAATTGTTTGAAATAATAAATCATGAAATATAAATTTTATAGTGAAAACAACAAAAATTTAATCATATTCTTTAACGGATGGGGTATGGACGAATTAATAATATCTCACCTAAAAAGAGATGATTTTGATTTATTAGTTTTATATGATTATAACGATTTGGATATAGAATTCCCTAACTTAGATAATTATGAAAAAAAATATATTATAGGTTGGTCAATGGGAGTAATGATATCAACATTATTCTATGATTGTTTTGGAAAAATTGATAAATATATTGCAATAAACGGAACTCCAAAACCTATTGATGATAAATATGGAATTCCTGAAAAAATTTATAAACTAACTCTTAGAGGATTTAATGAAACATCTTGCCAAAAGTTTATGGAAAGAATGTTTGATTCTACTCCACCAATTAGTAAATTTTCAAACAGAGAATTTGAATCTCAAAAAACAGAACTTGCTAATCTTATGGGGATAGAAGGGAAAATAATTTCTTTTGATAAAACTATTGTTTCGAATAATGATAATATTATTCCTACAAAAAACCAGTTGAATTATTGGAAAAATCCTGAGATTATAGAAAGTGGACATTGTCCATTCTTTAAATATGAAAGCTGGTCAGAAATTATATGATAGATAAAACACTAGTTAGAGAACGATTTAAAAAAAATCTAAAAACATATAAAGACAATTCTGTCATTCAAAACAAAATGGCAGATAAGCTTGTTTCTATGATTTCTAATACCCCACAATCTATTTTAGAACTTGGATGTGGTACTGGGGTTCTAACAGAAAAATTAATCAATAAATACAACTTTATAAAATATAATGCGTCAGATATTGTACTGGAATGTAAACCATACATAAATAAAATTTCAGACAAAATAAACTTTATTCAATCAGATATAGAAGAATTTGAATTCAAAGAAAAATACGATTTAATAATCTCAAATGCAACTTTTCAATGGATAGAAAATTTAGAACCATTTATTGAAAAGCTAAAAAAACAACTAA
>CALUUV010000078.1 GCA_944324055.1 Candidatus Gastranaerophilales bacterium
TACTTCAACTCTGATAGAATGGTAATCGAATACTACAACAGATTGTATAAACCAATCGCACATGATGATTCTTGTACTGGTGAAGAAAAGAAAGAATTAAACATTTCTGAAACACCAACATTTGATGCTTGGACTTTCTCAAATATCAAATAGTTAAAAGATAATATCATATAAGAAACGGGACTTTGAAAAAAGCCCCGTTTTTTAATATAAATAAAAAATTATTTTACTTAGTATAATTTACCTCTTTATATTTATCCCTTTACCCCTCGGTTACGAATTGAACACCGAATTTGGTTCTGAATAAATATCTTACAGTATCGCCTTGAATTTCGTGCATCATATTGTTGAATAAGTCATATGCTTCACGTTTGTATTCAATCAATGGATCTTTTTGTCCATAAGCACGTAAACCAATACCATCTTTTAGCATATCAATATTGTGTAAGTGGTCTATCCATTTGTTATCTACAACTCTTAATAAAATATCCTTTTCAATATGACGCATTACATTGTCATCTGCATACATTTCTTCTGGTTTTCTATCAGGATTATATTCTTTCATTACATCGTTGTAGAAAGTGATAACTTCTTTTTCATGATCTCTATATGCGTTTAACATTCCTTCTTTTAATCTGTCATACATCTCTTCATAACGCATATTTTTTATATCATCAACTTTCAAATAATCTAATTGTGGAACGGTTGAATGAATCTCTTTTACCATTGTAACCAAGTCATCATAAATATATTCATCAACAGGCATTTCTGGAGAGATATAGCTTTTTAAAATTCTATCCAATTCTTGTTCCATCATATATGTAATATCTTCAGTTAAATTACCGCCTGCTAATACTTTACGTCTTTGTGCATAGAATTTTTCTCTTTGAATATTCATAACATCATCATATTCAAGTACATTTTTACGAATATCAAAGTGATATGTTTCAACTTTTCTTTGAGCAGATTGAATTTGTTTTGTAATCAAACCTGATTCAATAGCCATATCTTCTTCAACATTCATCATATTCATTAAAGTAACTAATTTATCGCCACCAAATATTCTCATTAAATTATCTTCTAATGATAAGAAGAATCTTGTAGAACCAGGGTCACCTTGTCTTGCAGCACGACCTCTCAATTGGTTATCAATACGTCTTGATTCATGACGTTCTGTACCAATTACGTGCAAACCCCCAACTTCAACAACTTTATCGTGTTCTTCTGTTGTGATTTTTTTCGCTTCTGCCAAAGCTTCATTTTTCTTTTCTTCATAATTTGGTGTTTTGTCAGGAGTATATTTTCTTGCATCTAGCATTTCTTTTGTTAAATACTCTGCATTACCACCTAACAAAATATCAGTACCACGACCAGCCATGTTTGTTGCGATTGTTACAGCACCATAACGACCAGCTTGGGCTATGATATATGCTTCTTTTTCGTGGTATTTTGCGTTTAATACGTTATGTTTAATTCCACGTTTTTTCAACAATGATGATAAATATTCTGATTTATCGATACTAATAGTACCAACTAAAACAGGACGACCAATTTTATGTTGTGCAATAATATCTTCTACTACTGCATTAAATTTAGCTCTTTCTGTTTTATAAATTACATCAGGATAATTTATTCTAATATCTTTTTTATTTGTAGGAATTACTGTAACTTCTAAATTATAAATCTTACCAAATTCAGCTTCCTCAGTCATCGCAGTACCAGTCATACCAGATAATTTAGGATATAATCTGAATAAGTTTTGGAATGTAATACTAGCTAATGTTTGAGTTTCATCTTGAATTTTAACTCCTTCTTTAGCTTCAACAGCTTGATGTAATCCATCAGACCAACGTCTGCCTTCCATTAAACGACCAGTGAATTCATCTACGATTACAACTTCACCATCTTTGATTACATAATCAGTATCTTTTATAAATAATTCTTTTGCTTTTAATGCTTGTAATAAGTGATGAGCATATTGAGTTGAAATATCAAATAAATCTTTGCATCCGATTAATTCTTGTGCTCTATCAATACCTTCTTCTGATAAAATTACATTTTTATTTTTTTCATCAACTTCATAATCTTTATTTTTTTCTAATAAAGGTGCAATTTTTGCCATTAATTTGTATGTATCAGCAGATTTTTCTAATTTTCCGCTGATAATTAATGGAGTTCTAGCTTCATCAATTAAAATACTGTCAACTTCATCGATAATTGCATAGTTATAAGGTCTTTGAACTAACATATCCAAAGAGCCAGCCATATTGTCTCTTAAATAATCAAAACCGAATTCATTATTTGTACCATAAGTAATATCACATTCATAAGCGGCTTTTTTGTCTTCAAACTCCATTTCATTTCTGCCGCCTGATAATATTACTCCAACAGTTAAACCTAAGAATCTATAAATTCTTCCCATCCATTCGCTATCACGTTTTGCCAAGTAATCGTTAACAGTGATAACGTGAACACCTTTTCCGGTTAAAGCATTTAAATAAGCAGGAAGAGTTGCAACTAATGTTTTACCTTCCCCTGTTCTCATTTCTGCAATGTGTCCATTATGTAAGAAGTAGCCACCTAATAACTGAACATCAAAATGACGCATATTAAGAGTTCTTTTCGCAGCTTCTCTAACTGTTGCGAAAGCTTCAGGTAAAATTTTATCAAGGGTTTCTTTTTCTAATATTCTGTCAGCCTTTATGTTATCTGATGTAGGACGATTTTTTAATATTTCCTTAAATTCATCAGTTTTTGCTCTCAATTCTTCATCTGACATTTTTTCAAACTCAGGTTCCAACGCATTGATATGGTCAATTATTGGCATAACATCTTTTATTTTCTTTTCATTAGATCCACCCAATAATTTTGCTAGAAGCTTTAACATAATATATACCTTTACCCTTTAAATTTCCCCTTCTTTACTCTTTTAATAATATCATAGAAAAATTGAATCATACCTACCCAACCTGATTATTTATATTTATATGGTTAATATATCTTAATAAAACCTAAATACATGGCAAAAAAATATTTTCACGGGCATTCCATGGATTGAACAATGTCAACCAACCAAAAGGAGTTTTATAATGAACACCATTACTAATTTTAACGTTCAAAACACAAATGTACGACAAAATACCCCAAAATCTAACATAAATTTTCAAGGGCGAACTTATTTAAAACCATCAATGATGCCAAAATTCCTTCTTAGAGAAGAAATTGCAGATAAAAAAGAAGAAATTGCACATATTTTACATAAAGCACCAGAAGTAATAAATGATTTAACAAAAAATGCTTCAACAAAAAGATTATACTTTTTAGATTTATTAGCAGAAAAATTAAATGTACAAAGATATGTAAAAAAAGCAAGCCATGAGGAATTAAAAAAAGACACAGATACAATTATTGATATATATAATAAAACAAAACATCCAAATAAAGGCCATTATTTCTTAGCTTCTGGATTTAAGGGTTCATTTGATGATATCCACAGAATTATAAACGCAACTGGTGGAAAAGAAAGTAAATTAAAATTTGCTGAAAAATTACATCGTCAAGTATTGTGTGATAATGGTTTTGGTGGCATTAAACGTCCACAAATAACAGCAGAATTATTAGAATCAAAACATGCTGATTCTTATGTTAAAGATTTCCCTAAATACAAATCTTACTTGTTATTACATAAAAACGATGAAAATGCCGTAAAGAATTTGGATTCAATGATTGATAATAAAACATTCGATCCAAAGAAATACGATATTCAAATTAATGTTAACCACATATTTGATAAATCATCTTTACATGAAACACCTATTTTTAATAAAGAAGCGTTAAAAGAAAATTATACAGAAGAAGGTTTCCAAGCTTTAGATACATTCTTCACAAATTTTGGTCCAAGCAAAGAAAGTGTTAAAGCTGGAAACGATAAAGATATTATGGATATTTATAGAACAACAACTAAATCAAATTTAGGTATCCGTAAGAAAATTATGAATAAATTCCAATATAGTCAATTCAATGATGTAAAAATTAAAGAAAAAAATGAACAAATATCAGATTTAAATGTTTTATTCAAGAAAATAGATGAAGATCCTAATGTTGGTAAATTTATGCTTAAATTAATTCCAGATGATGCAGGCATAAGATTAAAACCACAAGTTAATACAATAGGGGAATATAATAGAATTTTAGATGCAGTTCCTGCGAAAAAATTAAATATTTTCTATAGAAATGCTGAAAATATAATGTATCAAACTGAAGGTAAGGAAAGAATTAAAGCATTACAAGAAAATATTGAAAACCCATTCTTTATGACAGAAAGAGTTAAAGAAATTCGTGATTATAATATTCAAGAAGGATTTGAAAAAGCTCCTTCAATGTTTTCACAAGCAAGAAAATTTGTTGCAAATAAATTTAATCAATTAAGAGATAAAATTACTCCAGATACTAAAAAACCAGTTGTTCGAAATGAGGTAAAAGAACTTGAAAAAGAACAGTCAAAACCTGTAATTAATATAATTGAGCCAATTAAACTTCCAAAAGCAAACGAAGTAAAACCGGTTGTAGATATTGATTCAAAAGTAATTGAAAAAGCTCAATCAGAAAAGATAGTTAATGACGTAAAACCTGTTATAAAATCTGAACCAAAAGACATTATCAAAGATGTAAAAAATGATGCAATAGATAAAGGTTTTGTAAAAGAACAAGTTGAATCAACAAATACAATAGATAAGTCAGTAAAACTATCAAAAACAGCACCAAAACTACCTAATGCTAAAAAACTTGCAGTTATAAACGATGTAAATGGTGTAATTGAAAAGAAACTTGGAGCAAAAACACTTGATGAACAAAAATCTGATTATGCTAAAAAAGCAACAAAAATGAGATTGAATATGTTACCTGAAATCTTTGCTTCAATCAAAGAAACAAGAGCTGCAGATAGAGCGGCAGGTAAAATGAAAAGTAATTCTTCAAATAAAGATGCACTTGCTTTATATGAAAGAATCAATGGTAAAAACAAAAAATTAGTAAATTATATGCTAAAAAAACGTAATGTTGATGGAACAAGAATGTTTGAAGTGAAAGATATAATTGCAACATTAGATAAAGCTGAGGCAAAAATAGCAACTAACAAAAAAGCTGCACCTAAGACTTATAAAGCTAATGATGTTAAAGAATATTATAATCACTTATTTGATTCTAAAGTTCAACAATACGGTAAAATACAAAAATCTAAAAAACAGAACTAATATAAAAAAATTAAGAGAAGTATGGAAAAGAGCCGGCATGTTGCCGGTTCTTTTTATTATACTAGCCAAGTGGCTAGTTTTATTATATGATTAATTTATGGTTTGTAAGTGTTTCACAGCAACAACAATTGGAATAGATGCCTGTATTGTAGAAGCAGAAATTGATGTTATTAATTCTCTTCCAAATATTAATATTGTAGGCCTACCGGATAATGCAGTCCAAGAAGCTAGAGAGAGAATTCGCTCAGCTATAAAAAACTCAGGATATTCATTTCCTAAAGGCCGAGTTGTTATAAATCTTGCGCCAGCAGATATTAAAAAAGAAGGTTCTTATTTTGATTTACCAATGGCTGTTGGAATTCTTTTAGAAGAAGGTTTGTTTGAAAAACAAGATTTAAAAGAATATGGATTTATTGGAGAGTTATCACTTGATGGATCATTACGAGGCGTAAACGGTATATTACCTTTGGTATCTGAGTTGAAAAATTTTGGTATCAAAACAATATTTGTTCCTATAGATAACGCAAAAGAAGCAGCTTTGGTTCAAGGTGATGTTAAAATAATTGGGATAAGCCATCTTACTGATATTGTTTCTCATTTTACAGAAAAACCAATTGAACCAATAGAAATTAATATAGAGGAATTTTTTGCAGAGAATGAAGAAGATTATTTATATGATTTTAAAGATGTAAAAGGTCAGGAAAAAGCTAAAAAAGCATTAGAAATTGCTGCTGCAGGAGGCCATAATATATTGATGACAGGTTCTCCGGGTTCAGGTAAAACATTAATGGCAAAATGTTTTCCGTCAATATTACCACCACTTGAACTTTCAGAAGCACTCGAACTAACAAAAATTTATAGTATTTCAGGCCTTTTGCCTAGTGATAAACCATTAGTTACAAAAAGACCATTCAGACCAATTCATCATACAGCATCAGCAACAGGAATTATAGGTGGTGGAACAAATCCTAAACCTGGTGAAATTACTCTAGCCCATAGAGGGGTATTATTTTTAGATGAAATGGTTGAATTCCCAAGAAATGTACTAGAAACATTAAGACAGCCGTTAGAAGATGGTGAAATTGTAATATCAAGAGCTAAAACATCTATTAAGTATCCCGCAAAATTTATGCTTGTAGGGGCTATGAATCCATGCCCTTGTGGTTTTTTAGGCGATAAAGAAAAACAATGTACATGTTCTGATGTTCAGATTCAAAGATATCAGGCAAGATTGTCTGGTCCATTGTTAGATAGAATTGATTTAATTATTAATGTTCCACGCTTATCAACAGAAGAATTAACTCTTAAAAAAGAAGGAGAAACCTCTTCTGATATAAGAAAAAGAGTTGCAAAGGCTAGAAAAATTCAAGCCGAAAGATATAAAGATGACGGTTTTTTAACTAATTCAGAAATTCCTAATAAATTAATAAAAAAATATTGTGAACTATCTCAAAACTCTCAAAAAATGATGGAAATAGCAACTAAAACATATCAACTTTCAGGCAGGAAATATAACCGTATTTTAAAGCTTGCCCGAACAATAGCTGATTTAGATGAATCAGATAAAATATTAGACGCTCATATTTCACAAGCATTACAGTATAAATAGTTTATTGCAAAATGAAAATTCTCATGCTAAACTTGTAACGAAAATGTTACAATAAGAAGATGAAAAGAGTGTTTTTATGAGTGAAAGTCATCACTGGATAATAACAAATGTAATTGCAGGGCACAACATTTCTTTCAATATGGATACCCTATTAACAATGTGGCTTGCTATGGGAATATTAATCGTATTTGCGATTCTTATTATCAGAAATGCATCTGTTATACCAACAAGGTTACAATATATTGGAGAAAGTATAATTAATTACTTCTCTCAAATAACAAGTAGCGGCATGGGCGAAGAAGAAGCTAAGAAACATAATCCTTTGATTCTAACTTTGTTTATGTTCATTTTAACCGCTAACTTGGTTGGACAAATTCCATTAAGAATAATTCATCTAAAATCAGGGGAATTAGCATCTCCTAATAACGATATTAATATGACAGCTGCAATGGCAATAGTTGTATCAATATATTATATTTATTACGGTATAAAAAAACACGGAGCAATGAAGTTCTTCTTCCACGGTTGGTCAATTGGTGGAAT
>CALUUV010000079.1 GCA_944324055.1 Candidatus Gastranaerophilales bacterium
GGCTTAAATCTTTCTGATATTGTCTGATAATGTTGTAATGCCAAAATTGTTGTTGGAACAATTACTGCAACTTGTTTTCCAGAAGCTACGGCTTTAAATATTCCACGCATTGCAACTTCTGTTTTACCAAATCCAACATCACCACATACAAGTCTATCCATTGGATTAATACTTTCCATATCAGATTTAATCTCATTTATCGCCTTCATCTGATCTGGGGTTTCTGTATACTCAAAAGCATCTTCCATTTCCAACTGCCAAGCAGTATCAGGTTCAAATGCTATACCCTCTTGCATTTGGCGTCTAGCATATAATCTCAATAAATCATACGCAACCTTTTCTACTTCTTGTTTTACTTTTGATTTTGTCTTTTCCCAATCAGAACCACCCATTCTAGAAAGTTTGGGTTTTGCAGCTCCTGCTCCACGATAACGACATAATAAATTTATCTGTTCTGCTGGAATATGTAATCTATCTTTTTGAGCATATTCTATTGTTAAATAATCTTTTAACTGACCATCTATTTCTTGTTGGGTTAAACCTATATATATACCAACACCATGAACAGAATGAACAACATATTCACCCTCTTTTATATCATTGATACTTTCAATATATTCAGCTTTTTCTTTATAAGATGTCCGTTTTGTTGATGTAACTTCCTTATTTCTCTTATTGAATAATTCTCTATCTGTTAATAAAATTAATTTTGCATCTTCAATAATAGTACCATTGGCTGATATATTATTAGCATACTCAACATCATAAATATCGTATCCCGCTAATATCTCTTTTACTCTCTCTTTGTAATCTGTTGCAATTATTATTCTATAACCGGAATGTTTTTTAATATAATCTGCAACATCATCCATATTTGCATTAAAGTTTTTTACAATCTGAGCATTATAATCTATAATTTCATCAAATTCGCTATCTATGAAATTATTAAATTCTACTCGCTGATACCTAATAAATTTCCCTACAAAATCATTATATTTAATGTGGTTTATATCTCTTAGCTCATAAATTAATTCTGTTTTAATATTCTCTTCCAATTGTTTCTCATAATTTTCTTCTATAAATTGATACTTTGAAACAATCTCAGATTTTTCATCAAATACTAAAATATAATCATCCAAGTAATCAAGCATACTTTCTAAATCAGAATTAAAATAGCTTTGATATACACTTATACCCTCAAAATACCCTTCTTCAGTGAATTTTTCACCTAGTTCAACCGGAAAATCTTTTGGAGGTTTTTCAGGTAAAATAAATTTGTATACAGGCATGATATCGATACTTTTAATTTTTTCTATTGATTTTTGAGTCTCTCTATCAAAATATCGAATATCTACAATCTCATCACCCCAGAACTCAATTCTTACAGGATTATCCTGTAATGTATAAATATCTGCAATATCTCCTCTTATACTAAATTCAGAAATATCGCTCACCATAGTTGAACGTTTATAACCTAAACCAACTAATTTTTCTAATAAATCTCTCTGTGTAATTTCATCACCGATTTTTAAAGTGAAACTATTTTTCTTAAAGTAACTTCTTGAGGGAAATTTTTCCAACAAAGCCTTAACAGGGGTAATAATTATATCCGAAGGATTAAGCAATAAATTTATTTGAGATGAATAATCATATAAATTTAAAGGAATAGTTTCGTATATTGAAGAATTTTGATAAGGAAATATTTCCGACTGAATCTCAAAAAAAGACTTCAAATCACTTTGATACTTTAATGCAGTCTGCTCAGTTGAGGTTATAAATAAAACCTTTTTTCCTAAATCTTTTGCCAAAACATTTACTAACAAAAGACGTAAAAACGTTGTTAAACCTGTTACTACAAATGATTTTGAAGCATTTATATTCTTCTTAAATTCAGAAAAATCAATATTCATTACTCTTGATTTTGACTTTCGTAATCAATGCCCATGTTTTTTAAAGTTGCAATAAATTTTTCAGCACAAGCTTTTTGTACTTCTGGAGGAACAACCCTTAATATTTCTACAGTTCTTGATATTACAGGGTTTTTGTCATACCAACGACAACCATTAATAGGTTTTACTAATTCATAAAATCTATCAATTGCCTCTTTAGATACTTGCTCTTCTAATTTAGCAAGAAATAACTCAGCCTGTTCTAATAATTCATCTTGATAATTTTTTAATAACTCAATAACCTCTAATAACTTAGGGTCATGGTCATACCATCTTTTATACACGGGACTCATTTTTCAACCCTTTCGTAATTTCGGTTTCATCATTATAACGAATAATATTGGCACCTAATGCTGTTAATTTAGCATCAAAGTTTTCATAGCCTCTATCAATATGATGTAAATTTTCAATAATTGAAGTTCCATCCGCCATTATTGCAGCCACAACCAAAGATGCACCAGCTCTTAAATCACTTGCAGAAACAGTTGCGCCGGTAAGTTTTTTTACACCTTTGATAATTGCATGATTTCTATCTTGGTGAATATCAGCACCCATTCTTAATAAATGAGGAACTTGCATAAATCTGTTTTCATATAAACTTTCTGTAATAATTCCAACACCATTTGCAGTTGTTAACAAAGCCATTGCCATTGATTGTAAATCAGTTGGAAAACCTGGATATGGCTGAGTAACAAAATTTACAGAGTTTAATCTATTCTTACAAGATACTTCTATTGCAGTTGGTTCAATTAATTTGATACTTGCACCCATCTTTATCAACTTATCAGTAAAGAAAGTTAAATGAGCAGGGAATACATTTCTTATAATAGCTTTCCCTTTAGATGCAACAACCGCACTCATAAATGTTCCAGCTTCTATTCTATCTGGAATTGTTGTATATTCAATAGGATGTAAATCAGATTGCTTAACCCCATTGATAACAATTTCAGAAGTACCAGCACCTACAACATCAGCACCCATTGTATTTAAGAAATTAGCTAAATCAATAATTTCAGGTTCTTGAGCTGCGTTTTGTATTCTTGTTGAACCTTCAGCTAACACTGATGCTAACATTAAATTTTCAGTTGCTCCAACAGATGGAATATCTAAATAGATATCAGTACCAACTAATTTAGGAGCTTTTGCGTGAACGTATCCGTTTTCAATTTTAATCTTAGCGCCTAATGCTTCTAATCCTTTGATATGAAAATCAACTCTTCTTTCACCTATTGCACAACCACCTGGTAATGCAACAATTGCTTCTTTACATCTTGAAACTAAAGCACCTAATATAATAAAAGATGCTCTCATTTTACTTACATATTCATATTGAGCTGTTACAGATGTTATATTTGTAGCATCTATTGTTACTGATTTTTCTTTTTTATCATGCGAAGTTTTTATTCCTAAGCCGTTAATAACTTCAAGCATAATATCAACGTCTGTTAAATCAGGAACATTATAAATTCTTGATTCTCCTTGCGCTAAAACTGCTGATGCCATTAATTTTAATACAGCATTCTTTGCACCACCGATATTTACTTCACCTTTTAATTGGGTTCCGCCTTGTATTTTATACTTATCTGCCAAAACTGCTCCAATCTATCAATAATTCTTAATATAATCATACAATCATCAATAAAACTTGTAAAGAGTATTATTAAATATTAAGAAATAAAACTAATTGTAACAAATTTATTACAAACTAACAAAAAAAAATTTTATCTGATTTAATATAAGTGTAGAAGGTAGTGAAAGTATTTAATTATTTTAGATTGGAAACTATGATGAGTTATTCGCATACAACGCAAAATCTAAATAGAACCTTAAACTTAAACAACTATTATAGTGTTTTTTATCAACCACTAAAAATACATAAATACCCAGCAGTTATATTATATTTTAGAAGGAACAAGTAATGATTAACGGAAGATTAACTAGTTCTATTATCAGGCCCAAAACAATATTAAACGCAGCTACAACTGCGACAACCAAAAAGCCTGATATGGTAACTCGTTTTATGAAAAATGGACTGGTAGGTAAGATTTGTGAAACCGCAGCAGAAAATCCGGTTATGTGTCAATCAATATTTTCTTTAGCAATATGTTGTGGCGCAAGACCGGTTACTAATATGATTACAACGAAAGACAAGAAGGATGCTAGTTATGCTTCTTGTCATTCTATTTCTTCAGGGATTATGGGTTTTGTATGGCCTTTAATTTTTGCAACACCTCTTGCAGCTGGTGTTAAATTAATCGCTAAAAATCCTCATAAATTTTTAAAACCTGAAGTTGTTAAAAAATTCTATCCAACTGTTGGATTAGAAACTATTAACAAAGACGGTAAGAAAATTGTAAGAGTTATGACAAATACTAAAGGCGAAATGCTTAGACAAAACGGAACTAAACTTCTTACAAATTTAGAACCATTAAAATTAAAAGGTGAAGCTGAAGCAGCTGAAAAAATTGAAAAACTTACTGAAAAATTAGCTAAAGTTAAAAATGAAAAGAAAAAAGCTAAAATTTTAGAACAAATTGAAGACTTTAAAGTAAAACAAAAAGAATTTGAAGCTGAAAAAGAAGTTTTTGAAGCTATGAACCCTAGACTTTACGTTGATCCTAAAAATGGTGTTATTAGATCTAGAGATGTATTCAAAACTGAAAACGGTAAATTTGCATTAAATAGCAAAAATGAAAAAATTGGATGTGCAATCCAAAAACCTGAAGATAAAGAAGTTCTAGAGCAAGTTTTAACTGGTAAACAACAAGCTGAAATCAATCCTATTACAGAAGATATGGAAATAGGTAACAATAAAGAACAAAATATTAAATCAATTATTAACTGGGTACCTGATATCTTACTTGCTCCTCCTAGAGCAATGTTAACTATCGAGTTAATCCCTAGATTACTTAAATTATTCGGTATGGAAAAGCAAAAGAAAAATGCACCTAAAGATGCAAACCAACAACCACAACAAAATAATACAACATTTAAAGCAGCATCAATTAAAATGCCTGCATTTGCGACAATGAAAGCACATAGTGCAGCTGCTCCTCAGAAAGGAGGTGTATAATGAGTATTAGCTTATTAACAACTAACAATCATATGAATCAACCTTCATTCAAAGCTAATCCTGTTAAAAAACCTTCAACTTTTATTAGCCTTGCAACAAGAGCAGCTATTGGAACTAAAAAAGCAGAGCAATCATATAATTCATTTATTGAAAATGTTATTGCTAAAAAAGTTGTTGCTCCTGTTATGAATTCAAATATGATGAATAAACTTGCAGACAAAATGGGGAAACAAAAAGATATCACCGACCATATGGCTACTATAGGTTCTTTTGTTACAACTACAACTTATGCAGGTACAACTCTTAAAAATAAAAACTTAGAAAGAAAACCAGCAAGAACTCTTGCTCTTAACCAAATTTTAGTTACTGCATTATCTACAATTGGTGCATATACTATCAACGGCGGATTAGAAAAATTCACTAAAAATATGAGTTATAAATTTAGAGATGCAAACAAAAATCTTCCTAATAACTTATTAGAAAAAAGATTTAAAGGTTTTGGTATCGCTCAAAAATTATTAACATTCTCTCTAATGTACAGATATGTAGCACCTGTTCTTGTTACTCCAATTGCAAGTAAAATAGGTAAAGCATTAAACTCTAATGAACCTAAAGCTAAAGTAGCAGCAAATAATCAACCTGTTGCTAAAAAAGCATAATTAAATCACAAAATATAAAAAAGCACCTAATTTTAAATTAGGTGCTTTTTTTGTGTAAATCTAATTATTTTATTAATTCAGCCATAGCCTTTTCAAACTGTTCATCATTTGGAGCCTTACCATGCCATGCTGCAGTCTCTTCCATAAATGAAACACCTTTTCCTTTAACAGTATTTGCAATAATAGCAATTGGCTTATCTGAATTATTATTTTTTGCTTTTTCTATTGCTTCATAAATTTGTTCAATATCATGACCGTCTATAACAATTGTTTCCCAATTAAATGCTTTGATTTTAGCTTCTAATGGATCAACAGACATAACATCTTCTGTACAACCGTCAATTTGATATCTGTTTCTATCAACTATTGCAATTAAATTATTCAATTTTCTGTGAGGAGCTTGCATAAATGCTTCCCAACAAGAACCTTCTTGAAGTTCACCATCTCCCATATATACGAAAACTTTTGCTGGAGAATTATTTAATTTTAATCCCATTGCCATTCCGCAACCAATTGATAAACCTTGACCTAATGATCCTGTTGATACCTCAACACCATTTAGCATTTTTTTACAAGGATGTCCTTGTAATTTTGATCCAAATAATCTAAATGTCATCAATTCTTCTTTAGGTAAAAATCCTTTTTGAGATAATACTGAATATAAAATTGCAGATGCATGACCTTTTGATAAAACAAATCTATCTCGATTTTCATCCATTTCTGGTGTTATATTCATGCATTTATGATAAAGAACTGTTAAAATATCTGCAGCTGAAAAAGCTCCACCAATATGACCTGATTTTGAATTGTGAACCATTTTTAGAATATTAATTCTTGATTCGTTTGCTAATGTTTTTAATTCTTGAATTTCATTTGGACTTAACATTCTTTACCTCCAATGCGATATCTCAAAACTTTTAACACAAATAATGGTAATGCTGGGAATATTCTTTTAAATCTTTCCGGTTGTTTTACTGTTCTATACAACCATTCTAATCCCATTTTTTGATATATTTTAGGAGCTCGTTGTACAACTCCTGACCATACATCAAAACTACCGCCAACACCAATCATTAATGCAGGATTTAATCTGTTTCTTGCCTCTGATATAAATTTTTCTTGTTTAGGTGAACCTAAAGCTACTAATATCAATCGAGGAGAAGTATTTTTTAATCCTTCATATATCTCATCCCAATTATCAAAATAACCGTCATGAGAATATACTATATTTAAATTTTCTACCTCAGATTGTAAATTCATTACGGCTTTTTCTATTATTTCAGGTTTTGCACCGATTAAAGCTACTGGCATGTTTTTTTCTGCTGCTCGATTAATCATTTCTCTAGCAAAATCTACACCTGCTATTCTATCAACATTTTCTCCCATAATTTTAAGACCAATTTTAACACCAATACCATCTGGTATAACCATTTCAGCATCTTTTAATATTTGAGAGAATTGTTCATCATTTGCTGCCGTAGTAAACATTTCAGGATTAATTGTTACAACCTGATTAACCTTATCATTACACATTAATTCTTGTGCATATTCTACTGCACTATTAAAACTAAATGTATCAATTTCATAACCTAATAACTTGACTCTTTTCATAACAATCATTATACTAAAAAA
>CALUUV010000080.1 GCA_944324055.1 Candidatus Gastranaerophilales bacterium
AGTTGTAACAACAGGTAATTTTAATAAACTTTTTGAGTTAAAAGACCTAATTATTTAGCCAAATTAATTGCAGCTGCCGTATCAGAAATACTTCGACCATTTAAATTTGGAAGAGTAAAATGATAAGCTGCAACACCTGGTTTAAAGAAATCTACAAATGAGGATTCACCAGAATCAATAAAACTCATATTGTTATCATTAACTCTAAAGTTACCAGTGTTTACATCATTATAATAAATACCAATATCATTCAGACCTTTTAATGATGTTTTATTTAATTCTAAAATATCATTTATTTGATTTTGATTTGGAGCAACACCTTCAGTTAATTCATATAACGAAGAATTTGTTTTGTAATCAAAAAATACTAATTTAGGGCCTTTTTTAGAATCATTCAATTCTAAATATCTATCAATTTGCGCGTTTATAAACGTTGAATCTGATTTCATTGAAATATCATCTTTTAAATTTTGATTTCCTAATTCAGGTTGAAACTTCATAATATACTGTTTATCACCAATCTCAACTTTTCTTACCGCTTTCCCTGAAAGACCTCCTCCAATATAATCTCCAAATTTCATTCCTCCAGATTCAAAACCGGCATTTGAATTTGATAATGCTTGATAAAAAGTATTTCTATATCCATCTACACCACCAGAAACACCTTGAGGAGGCTGCCCAATAGTAAAATCAGTTCCGAACTTTTCTGTTAATTTCCATATATTCCAATTAGGAGATGTCTTGATTAAATCATCAGGATGCTTAGCATAATTGAAAGCTTTCTTGGTATATTTGTAATATGCTTCTTGATACCCATTAGGACGTAACATCCAATCCATTAATTCATTATCGCCGCCTATTTTTTTATTTAAAATACGGACATTTTCTTTACTCTTTCTAGGATTTGAGATAACTTCTTTTATAAATTTTTCACTCGTTTTTTCATCTGAAGTTATCCTAAACATTAATTGTTTAAAATTTTTAGGCTGCATTTTTAAAGTTTTTAAAACATCCATATAAGAAGCTGAATTTTGTACTAATTTAAATGCATTATCAATAGATACACCTTTACTTTTTGTAGCAATATAAACACCTCCAGCTGCTAAACCCATTAAAGTAGTTCCTAAAAAAACTTGAGCAGGTTTTGATAGTGTTTTTTTATTTAAAGAATCTGACTTTTGCTGATTAACATTTGATACAGAACTTTTAAAGGAAATACTTGATACACAATTCATAACACACCCTAAATTAGTAATATATTTATATAAAACACCTAATTAATAATTTTGCTAATAAAAAAGAGGAATTGTAATTAATTCCTCTTTTCTATAAATTAAACTGTTTATTAATTATTCAGCTGAAACTTCTTCAACTTCTTCTTCGATTGATTCTTTAACGATTTCAGAAGCTGTAACTACAACTTTTAATTCAGTTTTAACTTTTGAAGTTAATTTGATTAACATTTTATATTCACCAACTTTATTGATTGGGTGGTCTAAAGAAACTGTTTTCTTATCAACTTCAATGTTAGCTTTTGCTTTTAATTCTTCACATAATTTTTTAGTTGTAATTGTACCGAATAATTTACCACTTTCACCAGCTTTTGCAGATAATTCTAATGAACCGATTTTTTCGATTTCTTCTGCTTTTGCTAATGCTTCTTGGTGTAATTTTTCTTGTTTAGCTTTAATTCTAGCTAAATTCTTTTCTCTGTTTTGTAAAGCACCTTCAGTTGCTAATTCTGCAACATTTTTAGGGAATAAAAAGTTTCTTGCGTAACCATCTTTAACTGTTACTACATCGCCTGCTTCACCTAAGTTTTGAACATCTTTTTTCAATATAACTTGCATTTGTTAATTCTCCTTTACTATATTTCAGCATTCGTAAGTGTATGATAACTGAAACAAACTCTATTGTCGAGTATTTGTTAATATTTGTATTACAATTTTTGAGTTACTAATGCCCAAATATCATTAAATACAACAATTATCATTAAAGCTATCAATAAAAAGAAACTTATTGTAGCTATTGTTTCCATTACTTTTGAGCCAACTTTTCTTCCTGCTATTTTTTCAATAATTAAGAACAATAATTGACCGCCATCTAAAGCTGGTATAGGCAAAAAGTTAACAATTGCTAAATCCATCGAAATTATTGCTGTCAATAATAATCCATAAAATAAACCGTCATTATTAATAATATCACCACCAACTTTTGTGATTGCAACTATACCATGCAAATCTTTTAATGGAACTTTTCCAGTAAAAATTTGTTCTAAGCCAACTAACATCATATAAGTATTTTGATATAAATACTTCATACTTCCTGTTAAAGCATCTACAAAAGAATCTGTTGTGCGTAAAATTTCTTTTGAATTTAATTGAACACCAATTGCCCCATTAGTTGTTGGGTATATTGGTTTTAATGTTACATATTTACCATTTCTATCTACAACAAAATTCAAAGGATGAACATTATCTGAAATAGCTTGTGCAATATCATATAATGTATATTGACCATTTGACAAATAATATCTATTATCAATTGTTTTTTGTAAATTATTTCTCAATTGAATAACCTTATCAGATAATTTAATTTGATTATCTTCATATTTAGTTATTCCCATAGCTGTTTTTTTATCTAATGATATAGGTTTTTCATTTACAAATTTTTCAGGAAGTCTTATTGCAACCTCAGGTGGGATTAATTCATCTTTTGCTAATGCAGGATTTAAAGCTTTGATTTGTTCATAATTCTTATTAACAACAGACATATCAACTAAATTATCTCTTGTTTTGCTAAGCTGAATAATGTTTAACAAAGAATATGTATTTGTAATTTTTGTACCATTTACAGATACAATTTTATCCCCAACCTTTAACCCAGAGCTCCAAACAGATGCATCTTTAGGAGCAACGATTTTTCCAATTTCTATATTATAAACCCCAGAAGGTAAATATTTCCAAACTAATGCAGAAAATAGAACTAAAAAGAATGCGCATATAACGTTTGCAATAACACCTGCAGAAACAACGATTGCTCGTTGATATATTGGTCTATTTTCAAATCTTTCTGGAGAGTCTTCTGGTAAATCACAATTTTTTTCATCATCAGGGAATGATACATACCCTCCTAATAATAATGCGTGAACTAAAAAAGTAGTCTCTCCTATTTTCTTTTCAAATAATGTTGGACCTAAAGGTAAACCAAAACCAAATTTATCTACCTTCATTCCAAAAGCTTTTGCAGCAAGGAAATGACCTAACTCATGTATCAATACAAGAAAGCTTAGTAATAAAATCATTATTATAATTGACATATAATTATCCTCTTATTTATTTGACAAAATTATTGTAAAATCACTATTTACACAATAATTTCTTATAGGGTCGTATACATATTGAGCTTTTTCAATTGCCGGAATATGTTTTCTCAAATCATTATACATACCATTACTTACATTCGGATTATGTGCAATAAATTGAGAATGTGGTAATGATTGTGTTTCAAGACAATTAACTTTGTATCCTAATGATTCTAATTGATTTTTTATTGAAGTTGCATCATCAGCTCTAGATGCAGAATACATAATACCTGCAACAACTGGAGTTGAAGGATCAACTGATGCTTCTTCTCTATATATTAATCTATCAACAACTTCTTGTACTTTTTCAGGATCCAAAATCCAATAACTTATATAACCATGTTGATTTGGAGCTCCTGGTAATGTTGCTATTTGAATATTTCCTTCATTAAATGCTCTTGCAGCATTTGCTAATTGAGACATTTCATAAACTGACATATCAGTTTTTACATCTTCTCTTGTTACATTTAATATTTCAGGAAGTTTCGCTAATGCTTGAGGGGTTTTAATTTTTTCCAACAAACCTTTTAAAAACCACTGTTGACGAGATGTTCTACCGATATCACCTAAGCCATCATGTCTGAATCTTAAATAACCAACAGCTTGAGTTCCATCTAAAACATTCATTCCTTTATTCAAATGAATATGCAATTTACCAGAATAATCATCGTAATTCATTCTTTTTTCAACATATATTGGAACACCACCTAATACATCAACAATATCTTTTACTGCATCATCGTGAACCATTATATAATTGTCAATTCTTACACCTAGAGTTTCTTCAATTGTTTTTTTACAAAGCTTGATTCCACCAAATGCGTGTGCAGAATTTATTTTATTAACTCCATGATCATCTATATAAACTTTACTATCACGAGGAATAGATATAGCATTTATAGAATGAGATTTAGGATCAATATTCATTAAAATTATGGTATCAGTTCTAGTGCCTTCCCATTTGTCAGTACCTTCTCCATTTGAATCGACACCTAATAATAATATATTTTTAGGGCGACCAAATGCAGGTAAATTAAAAGATTGACGTCCTCTATGACTTATTGCATCAGCCCAACCTAATAATTCCTCTGTTATTGCAGAATCTTCGCCGAAAACAGATTTTACTAGATTTTCTTGGTGAATAAACCACAATGTAAATGCTAACACACAGCACATTCCTAATACAAAGCTTAATAAAGACTTTGCAAAATTAGAAGAATCTTCTCTCTCTTCTTTTATATGGTCTAGAAAAGATTCGTATTCTTCTCTTTCTTTATATCTACCATTCATATATCTAACTTTTTCCTCTTATTTATATCAAAGTTCCTTGTGTAAAATCATCATTATCAGATGCTTCTGAAGCAGATGCAGTTTCTTCTGATGAACTATTTTCATCTTTTGAAGGATTAACTATTTTATCAACAGAAACAACTGTATCGTTATCAATTAAGTTTTGAGCTCTTACACCTGTTGCTGGTCTGCCTTGTTGAGAAATTGAATTAGCTTTTAATCTTGTAACAATACCATTTGCTGTAACAAGCATAACTTCATCATTTTCATCAACAATTGTTAATGCTACTAATCTTGACATTGAAGATTTGAATTTAGTTGCAATTAAACCAATTCCGCCTCTGTTTTGAGTTCTAAATTCAGATAATTTAGTACGTTTTCCAAAACCATCAGAAGTTACAACTAATAAATCTGCATCATAATCTTGAGGAACAATATCACAACCAATAATTGTATCACCTGTTCTCAACTTCATTGATGTAACACCTCTAGCACTACGTCCTAAAGGTCGTAAATCTTCAATTGGGAATCTTATTGCCATACCACAAGCTGTACCAATTACAATTTCATCATGTGGAGAAGAAAGTTTAACCCAATTCAATCTATCGCCTTCTTCTAGAGAAATTGCGATGATACCATTTCTTCTGATATTAGAGAAGTTGTCTAATTCTATACGTTTAATATAACCTTTTTGAGTTAACATTATAAGATTTGCATCGTGAGAGAAATTACTTACAGGAACAACTGCTGTAATTTTTTCATCTTGCTCAATTGGTAATACGTTAACAATTGGTAAACCTTTAGCTTGACGACCACCTTCTGGGAAGTCATATACATTCAAGCTATAAACAACACCTTTTGATGAGAAGAATAAAACTTTATCATGCATCATTGCAGTAAAGAAGTGTTGTATATCATCATCTTCTTTTGTTTTCATTCCGCTCTTACCACGAGTCGCACGATTTTGTCTTTCAAAAGTGTCTAAACTAATTCTCTTTAAATAACCTTGGTGAGTAATAAATACTGCCATTGGAGTATTTGGTGTTAAGTCTTCAATAGTTACTTCGCCTTGTTCTGGAACAATTTGAGTTTTTCTATCATCACCATATTTTTCTTTATCTTCTAATAATTCTGCTTTAATAATATTTAGAACTTTTTGTCTGTCAGCAAGAATTTCTTCATATTCAGCTATTTTCTTTTGTAATTCATCATATTCAGCTTTGATTTTGTCTTGTTCTAATCCTGTCAATCTTCTTAATTGCATTTCTAAAATTGCATTTGCTTGGTCAACATCTAAACCAAATCTGTTCATTAAACCAATTCTTGCATCATCAGTTGTTTTAGATTTTTTGATTAATTCAATAACTTCATCTAATGAACCCAACGCAATTAATAAACCTGCTAAAATATGAGCTCTGATCTTAGCTTTCTTCAAGAAATAAATTGTTCTTCTTGTTACAATTTCAACCCTGTGTTCAACAAACTCGCTCAATACTTCGTATAGATTCATTAATCTTGGTTGTTGACCACATAAAGCTAACATATTTACACCGAATGTTGTTGCTAATTGTGTATATTTAAATAAATTATTTTTAACAACTTCAGGTTTTGCATCACGTTTTAATTCAATAACAATTCTCATACCTGTTCTATCAGATTCATCTCGTAAATCTGATATACCAGTAATTTTTTGTTCTTTAACTAAATCAGCGATTTTTTCAATCAACATTGCTTTGTTAACTTGGTATGGAATTTCTGTAACAACAATTGCTGTTCTAGCCTGTCTTCCACCGCCACCAGCAATTTCTTCAATTGTTGCAACAGAAGACATCTTAATAGAACCACGACCTGTTTCATAAGCTTGTTTAATATCGTTTAAACCAACAATTGTTGCAGCTGTTGGGAAGTCAGGTCCTTTAATATGTTCCATCAAGCCTTCTACTGTAATATTAGGGTTATCGATTAATGCGATTGTTCCATCAACAACTTCAGATAAATTGTGAGGAGGGATATTTGTAGCCATACCAACTGCGATACCTGAAACACCATTTAATAATAACATTGGTAATCTAACAGGTAACACAGATGGTTCTTGTAATGAACCATCGAAGTTTGGTACAAAATCAACTGTTTCATTATCTATATCAGCCAACATAGATGTAGTAATTTTATGCATACGAGCCTCTGTATATCTCATCGCAGCAGCTCCGTCGCCGTCAACAGAACCGAAATTACCATGACCATCTACTGTTAAATATCTTGTTGAAAAATCTTGAGCCATACGAACTAATGCTTCATATACAGCTGTATCACCGTGTGGGTGGTATTTACCTAATACTTCACCAACAATACGAGCACATTTCTTAAATGGTTTATCAGGTGTCATTCCCAATTCGTTCATTGCAAATAAAATTCTTCTATGAACAGGTTTTAAACCATCTCTTACATCTGGAAGAGCACGACCAACAATTACACTCATCGCATAATCGATATAGCAACGTTTCATCTCTTCTCTAATATTAACCGGAACTATCTTTCCATCTTCAAATATATTTTGTTGACTCAAAATCCTTCT
>CALUUV010000081.1 GCA_944324055.1 Candidatus Gastranaerophilales bacterium
AAAAATTGTGATATAATGTACTCATATGTTGTAGAAGGAGTATCCGATGAAAAAAATTCTTATAGTAGATGATGAACAAGATATCGTTGAAAGTTTAAAATTTGTTCTAGAAGTAGGCGGATATACTTGTTACTGTGCATATAACGGGGAAGATGGTTTAAGAATGGCAAAAGAGTTGACCCCTGATTTAATCATTCTTGATGTAATGATGCCAAAGATAAATGGATATAAGATTAGTCGTTTACTAAAATATGATAAAAAATATAAAGATATTCCAATTATAATGGTTACTGCGCGTTCTCAAGATGAAGATAAGTTAATTGGAGAAGAAACTGGAGCAGATGAATATATTACAAAACCATTTGATTTAGATTATGTTGTGCAAAGAGTTAATGAGTATATTGGAAAATAAAATTTATATTTGATGTAGATAGAAGGTTTTTTAATGGAAGTTGTAACAAATAAAACATTAGAAAAATGGAAGTATGAATTAGTAAGGGATGGTTTAGTTCAGTATGAAGTATTAGAACAAGCTGAAAATTTAGCTAATGCCGAAAATATTAATATCGGTCAAGCTCTTATAAATTCAGGGATATTGTCTGAAGAAACATTGTTAAAGTTTTTGGAGCAAAAGCTTCACATACCTTATGTTAATTTAGACGATTATTCTCTTGATGTAAATTGTTTAAAATATATAACTTTTGCAGATGCTTCAAAATATAAAATAATTCCATTATTTAAAATAGAAGATGTTTTAACAGTTGCAATGACAGACCCATTAGATTTATTTGTTGTTGACAAGATAATGGAAGCTGCAGAATGTTCAATAGAACCTGTTTTAGCTTCAGAAGCAAGTATTTTAAATAAAATAGATGAATATTATAAAACATCAGATACAGTAGATAAGATTTATACAAATGAATATGATGCTTCTTTTGATTGGAGAGAAGAACTTCATAAAGATGATTTGTCAGAAGAACATATTCAAAAAATAATCCGTGCAATCTTAAAACAAGCTTTATTTGAAGGTGTTCATGAACTTTATTTTGAACAAGCTGATGAAGGTTTAAATGTTGTGTTTAAAAAACAAAACGATGCTTGGTCAAAAGGTACTATTCCTTTGATTTTAGTTACTTCGTTTGTTTCAAAATTAAAACTGTTATCTAATTTAGATCCTTCTGTTTGTGAAGTTCCACAATTGGGTAAGTTGAATTTTAAGGTTGATGAAACAACATTAGTTGCAAGTATATCAGCATTCCCTACAATTGTAGGAGAAAGAATTGCTCTAAAAATTTATAAACCACCAAAAGATTTAATTGAGATTATAAAAGATGAAAGACAAAGAAAATTATTACAAACATCTTTGGAAAGCCCAGGAATTATTTTAGTATGTGGCTCTCAATTAAGTGGAAAAACTCATATAATATATTCTTTATTGCTAGAAGCTGCAAAATCTAATAAGAATATTATGACAATTGAGTCATTGTCTAAATATAATCTTCAAAATGTACATCAATGTGAATTAAATGAAAATGTTGGATTTAATTTAGATAAAGCTTTAAGATTTATAGAGTTTCAGTCTCCTGATATTATTTATTTAGAAGGTGTAAAAACAAAGCAAGCTTTTGATTATTTCTCTGAATTAGTTTATAACGATAAAACTGTAATTACTGAATTTATGGCTAACAATATGACTGATTTAAGAGAAAAAATGAGTTTTGAAGATTTTCAATCTTTTAAAGCATTGATAACAGCAATGATATTTATTCATTCAAAAGATAGTATTGAAGTTTTTGATAAAGCAGCAATTCAAAAATATATTGCTTAATTATTTAATGTAATCTTCAAATGTTTTTTTAATAATTTTATATCCACAACCTTCGTGTAATTTACCTGGGTAATATATTTTTTTTGCCGGATATTTTTTACACATTGGGAGTCTTTTTTCATAAACAGAGCAAAGACCTTCAGGGGTTACATATTTACACGCAAATATAAGATTACCATCTTCATCTTTTCCTTTGATATAAAATCTGCGATATGAAGGGAAAATTAGTTGCATGAATTTAAATTCTTTTTCGGTATAAGTGTCAAAACTATACATATAGTTACAGCATTTACCACATTTTTTACACTCCCCAGTGATTTTGTACTCAACTCTTTCTGGTACAAAATATGATAAAAATTCATTTTTAATATTTTCAAGAAAATCCAGCATGCTTAACATTATACCTACATATAATTTTTTTGGTACAATATTAGCATGAAGAAGGAGTGTATAGAAGGATATTTTTATGTCTAAGTATTCAGTACCAAAAAGAATGAAAAGTTATAATACAAGAGTTTCTCGCTCAAGTTCAAATGAAGATTCATTATTTGATAATATAAAAAGATTATTTATTGTTGGAGTTGCCTGTGTATTAGCAGGGATTGTTGCTTTAAAATTATATTTGGCAATATTACCTCCAATCGCTAATTTATCAGATTTTAAACCCAATATGGTTACAAAATTTTTATCATCAGATGGTGAAGTTATAAAAACCTTTAATGCATGTACTTTTTCAAAAGTAGAAGCAAATCAAATACCTAAAGAATTAAAAGAAGCAATTGTTGCAACAGAAGATAAAAACTTTTATAACCACCCAGGTTATGATTTATGTGGTGTAGCTCGTTCTGCAGTTGAAAATGCTATTGCTGGTCGAGTTGTACAAGGTGGTAGTACAATTACTCAACAATTATCAAGAATGTTATTTTTATCTAATGAGCAGTCATTCAGTAGAAAAATCAAAGAAATTATTATCGCAGCTCAAATAGAAAAATCTATAACAAAAGATCAAATTTTAACAATGTATTTGAATAATGTTTATTTAGGTTCAGGCGCATATGGTGTTGAAGGTGCAGCACAAATTTATTTTGCAAAACATTTGGACCAATTAACATTAGCAGAGATGGCTCTTTTAGCAGGTTTGCCTCAGGCCCCATCTGTTTATTCGCCATTTAATAATTTAGATTTAGCAATTAAAAGACGTAATCAAGTTCTTTTAAGAATGTATAAAATGCATTATATAGATAAGGCAACAATGGAAAAGGCTCAGGAAGAGAAAGTTCATTTAACTTCAATGCCACAATCTTATCTGTTAAATAAAGCTCCTTATTTCTGTGACAGAATAATGCAAGAATTAGAAAAACTAGGATTTACAGAACAAGAAATAAGCCAAGGTGGTTATAAAATTATAACAACTTTGGATTATAAAACTCAGATAAAAACAAATGAAGCTATAGTTGCAGATTTGAATGCTTATGGCTTAAGAGGAACTAATAATCAAGCTGCTGTATTTGCTTTTTCTCCTGTGGATGGAAAGATTTTAGCTTATGCTGGTGGTAAAGATTATGCAAAGAGTCAGTATGATAGAGTAACTCAAGCAGTACGTCCTCCAGGATCTGCATTTAAACCATTTATTTATACTGCAGCAGTTGAAAAAGGTGTTTCACCAAATGATTTAATTGATGATAAACCGTTTACTGCCGGTACTTGGACTCCTCATAACTATGGTAATAAATATAGAGGTGAAATCCCAGTTTATAAAGCATTGATGATATCTTCAAATGTTTGTGCTGCAAGATTAATCCAATATGTAGGTGTTCGTGCCGTAATCCAAATTGCAAGAATAATGGGTATAACAACTCCATTAGAATATGACTATACAATTGCATTAGGTTCAAATGGGGTAAAATTATATGAATTAACAAGAGCTTATGGTGTATTTGCAAATGGTGGTTTTAAAGTAGAACCTTATGGTATTGAAAGAATAGAATCATCAAGAGGAAAAGTATTGTACTCTGCATCAAGACCTAGAATTACCAAGGTATTAAGTACTGATACAGCAGCGATAATGACAGCAATGCTAGAAACAGTAATTGAAAGAGGTACTGGTGCAGCTGCAAGAATTGGAAAACCAGCTGCAGGTAAAACTGGTACAACAGATGATTATAAAGATGCTTGGTTTGTAGGTTATACTCCAACAATTGTTATGGGCGTATGGGTTGGTAATGATGACAATACTAAAATGGGCGGTTTAACTGGTGGTTCCGTTCCCGCTGTAATATGGCGTGATATTATGAAAGTTGCAGTTGAAAGTATAGGTAGTGAAGACTTCCAATATCCAGAGGTTCAATTAGATGGTGCGCCAAAGAAAACAAATCCAAAATTAACTTCTTCAACTCAAGGACAGTCTAACTCTACAAGAATTGAGGATGAAGGAGTTGGTGAAGTCCAAATGGTTCCAGTAACTCCAGTTACTCCTGTTGTACCTAAAAATATTTCTACTCCTGAAACTGTAACTCCTGAACCAGTAAGTCGTCCAGTAAGTTCAGCTCCTGTTCCTGCACCTCCTGCAGTTAATCAATCAGTTCCGGTACCACAATCTGGCCCAAATATGAATTAATAAAGGATATTAAATATGGATAATTTAGTTTTTGAATTTGTAAAACAATTAGAGCATGGTTCAAATAAACAACAAATGGCAACATTAAATAAAACGCATGATGTTGTTGATTATGAAACAAAATATGAATTAACATATAACGATATAATTGGTTTGACAAAAGCTGTGGAAATTGCATCTGAATTTTATGATGTAAATTGTGCAGTAATATCAAAAAATAGTCAGGTTACAGGTGTTGCTTTGGGTGCAGATTTATCTGATGCATTGGTAAAAGCTATCGATTGTAATCCTGTGGATGCTTTATCTGGAGTTGTAGCCTTTACACAGAATGTTGATAAAAAGACTGCAATGCAGCTAAATGCTGGTCATTTAGTAATTGCTCCTGCATATGATGATGAAGCTTTACAAATATTTGAAAAGAATTCTATAAGATATGTGAAATTAAATACACCTTTGAATAATTTTAAAAATTTTGTAGATGAGGAAATAACTATTACACCTTTTGGAACTCTTGTTCAAGAGGTAAATAAGACAGAGTTAAGCAAAGATAATTTTAAAGTAGTAACTAAAACAAAACCAAGTGTTGAACAAATAGAAGATGCTATTTTCGCTTGGAAAATAGCAAAATATGTTAAAAGTAATGCCGTTGTGGTTGCAAAAGATTTTAAAACTCTTGCAATTGCGCAAGGTTTACAAAGTCAATCAACTGAATTTGCTATGAATTACGCTTGTGATACAGCTAAAGAGTCTGTAATGGCTTCTGATATTCCAATTTCAAATGCAGATTTTAATGCTGCTGTTCAGAATAGAGTGTCAATGTTTATATTACCAGGAGTTACTCAAGATATTATAAAATTAGCTGATAAATATGAGAAAATAATTATTACAACTGGCTTTACAACACAGTTATACTAGAATATTGAAGATTTGTAACATTTTTTTACATACTAGCAAAAATCACATAAAAAAATACTTTATATCTATGTGTGTTAATTTATTGTAGTAGGTAGAAATGACAGTAGCTCTTGCAAATGCTTTAAGAAAAGGATGGTTTGCATATACCAATGGAGAAAAGGGTAACAACTTTACCCGTGCTGATCGTTTGGAAAGAAAAGTAACTTCTTATTGCCAAGATATTTCTACTGCAGATGAAACAATTAAAGTTGTAAGAGAGACAACAAAGGGTTCAAAATATGTAGATGCTTTATCTAGAACATTAAATTCTAGTAAAAATACAAGTAAATTATTAGATTGGACTTGTAAAGGTGCAGAATTTGCATCAAAAGCAGTAAACCCATTATTATGTGTAGCTGCAGGAGCAAGAGTTTTAAATGCAGAAGATAAAAAGTCTGCAGCAATACAAGAACTTCTTGCAATGGGTGGTATGTTTGCTGTTGAGGGTGCAATTAAATCTAACTTAGGTTTAAATGGTAAAGCTGCTCAATATGTAAATAATAAATTCTTGTTAAATCTTGGAACAAAAGCTAAAACATTCTTAGCTACTACTAAGTTTTTAAATAAAATTCCAACTAATAGATTAACAGGTATTGTAAAAGCTGCAATATTTGTAATTGGTTCTTGTACAGGTTTTGCTGCTGGTCAAAAACTTGGAAAATTAATAACAAAAAATACTACAGAAAAAGATTTTCAAGCTAAAAAAATGATGAAAGAACAAGCTCAACTTGCAGAGTTATTAAAAGCTCAAAATACTGCAAAAACTAATATTGTTGGTTAATTTATTTGTTGAGTTTAATTTTTCCTGTTTCTTTGTATAGAACTTCAAAATTAGTTTTTGAATGTCTATAGTTTTGGATTGTTGCTTCCATTGAAACATTGAAAATAAGATATATAACAGGAACAGCAATAAGGAATGTTACAATACAAAGTAGAGTTTTTATAATGTTTTCATTTCTTTGTCTTTCTCTTCTTTGTGCTTCCGAAATCATATTTTGTTCGTACAATACATCATTAATTAATTTTTTTCTTTCTGCAATGCTTAAAGAATCAATAAATCTTTCGTTTTCTGGATTTATGTATATTACATATTTTTTGTATACCGCATTTAATTTTGCTTCTTCAAGCGGGTCAAGTTTTTCAGGCTCTTTATTTTGAATAACTGGTAAAATTGGCTCTTCCTCAATAGGGCGTTCAAGTATGTCTGCTGTTACATTTATTGCCCCGTTTTCAGCAGGTAAGCCTTCAATTATTTGAATATCTTGTTGTATTGGCTGAACTTCATTATCTTTTTGAGCTAAAGTTTCGTCTTGATCTAATTTTTTTTGCTCTTCAATAGCTTTTGCTTCTAGTTGTTCTAGAATATCAGGGGTTATGTCTGCATTTGTTAAATTAATAAGATTATTAACCTCAATAGAATCATTAGTATTTATTTGTCCATAGTTTTGATTTTGATTCTCTAAATTATTAATTGTTTTTTGTGTATCTTTTTCGTTATCCAAAACTTTAACTCTCTCTTTTTGTATTATAATATAAATTATACAATGTATTTTTAAAATATTCAATGAGTTGAGGGAAAATGAAAA
>CALUUV010000082.1 GCA_944324055.1 Candidatus Gastranaerophilales bacterium
CCGATAATTTGGGTAATTAAACCTTCATTTAAAGCTAAATCTTGTTCTAATGTAGCCATTATTTTACCTCTCATCTTAATTAACACATATATTGTACGAGTAAAATGTATTTTTAGCAAGATTTATACTCAAATTCATATGATTAAATGAATTTTAAATAGATATTGCTGATATTAGCATAATAATCCATATTACGCTTAAGATGAGAAAGCTAATGATTGACAGGATTAAGTTTTTATTAATTTCTCTATTTTTAGTGTTATAAATTTTTTTTATGAGATTTTTTGAATAATCTTCTTTAGGGGTTGTTTTCTGAAATGAATCTTTAAGTAAAACTTTAAGTTGATATATCTGTTCGATTTTTTTTCTTATATCAGGTTTTGAGATAATCATTTTTTTTATTTTAATATTTTCTTTTATATCAAGTTCATTATCAATATATGCAGAAATACTTGTGTTTAATCTTTCTTTTTCACTACAACTAGCTTTTACTGCTGGAGTATAGTTAGTAAATTTTTTATATGATTCTCTAAGCCCCAAGATAATATTTTTAAATGTGTGATATTTTTTTCTGCAAGATTCGCAAGTCTGCAAATGTTTTTCAAATTCTATTTTAATATTATCGTTCAGTTCATTATTTAAGTAAAAATTCATTAGTGTTTCAAATTGCTCGCAGCTAAGTTTCATGTTTAATATGTCCTTTACAAATAATTCGATAATTCTGTTTGTAATTTTTCCCTTGCTCTAGATATTCTAGACTTAACTGTTCCTAAATTTGTATTGGTTAATTTTGCTATTTCTTCGTATGATAATCCTTCTAGTTCTCTAAGAATAATTGCTAATCTTGCGTTAACGGGTAAATTAATAATGCAAGCTTTAATTTTACATTCTAATTCTTTGCAATGGTAATTATCTGCTGGCTTATTTTTATAATCTATAAAATCAGAGAAATCAAATTTTTCATATTCTATAATTTTATTGTTTTTATTGTGTTTTCTTAGTGCATCATAAAAAACATTAATGGCAATTTTATTTGCCCAGCTCTTAAACTGGTTAATATTTTGAAGTTTATTTATATTTTGAATTATTTTAATTAATGTTTCTTGAGTTAAGTCAGCTACTGTATCATTCGGTGGACAAAGGTGGCAAAAAAAAGTAAAGATATCTTTTTGTATACGACGTATTAGCTCGGCTGTTGCTTTTAAGTCTGCTTTTTGCGTATACAAAATTAAATCTGTTATTGGGAGCTTTTTGTAATTAATTTTACTCATAATAATTTATCCCAATGACAGAATAATTTTTTTTATACTTATTTTAAACAGACTTTATAATATAATCACTAGTGTATAATTTATGTTTTAAGATTGGATTTTAATTATGAATGACATATTTAAAGATAAATTAAAAAAATATAAAGTTATAGATAAATATTTATATTTGATAGTTTTGATTGATAAATACGAAGACGATGCAATTTTATTAGATAAAATTGCAGCAGCATTAGCTGGTGGAGTAGACATTATAGAATTATCTACTAATAATAATTCAAAACGTTTACTAACCATTGCTGAAAAAGTAAAACAACTCTCTGATATCTTTAATTTTACGTTGATAATTAAGGATAGATTAGATGTAGCTTATTTCATTGAAGCAGATGGTGTTAGTTTATTATCTACTAGCATAGATCCTAATTTTGCTAGGCAATTACTTGGAGAAAATATTCTTATAGCAAGTTATGACCTTTCATATGGTGATTGTGATTTTTATCTAAGTAATACTTCTGTGGAAAATTTAAATGTCCCATTATTTTTGATAGATAATAATCCAACTCATCAAACAAAGATTGCTGTTTCAAACTTAATTTTGGATGCAGAATCTCCTAAAAGTGTTGCAACTATGCTTAAGAAATCACTTTTAGATTAATAACCCCTTATTCCTACACATAAATTAAATTAAACCAACACTATCTGTTAAAATTCCTCGTATTTTCAAACAATAGAGCTATTGCTCTATTGCACATAATTTGAAAATGCTAAATAAGTCCTAGAACTTTTTTGTACCATGAGAATGATTCAAGTTCAGAACCATTAAAAGTAGTTTTAATACATTGTTTTTTTAAGTAGTTTTCGAATTCATCATTAAAGCCACTTTTTGCTTTTTTCATTTCTGTTATTGCTGTAGCCATTTCCTTCTCCTTTAATATTGAAGAGTAACACATATAGATATAATAAATATATTTTTCTTTTCGCACACAATGATAATTGAATTCTATTTCTTCATGTTAAAGGTTGTTTTATACTTTGTCAATCCTTTATATCGGTATGTGTCGTAATATTACAATATTGTTACAAGTTTTGTTAAAAGTATATTAATATTGATTTTTCTCTTCACAATTACTTTTGTTTTTGTTAATATTTTAGAGCAGTAAAATAAGTAAAAAAGGGAGATGGAATTTTGAAAACATTATTAAAATCAAATAATTGCGGCGAATTAACTGCAAAAAATATAGGTGAAGAAGTTACTCTTTCAGGTTGGGTATCTTGTGTAAGAGATTTAGGTGGAATTATCTTTTTAGAATTAAGAGATAGATCAGGGTTCTTCCAATTAGTTGCAGACCCTCAGATAAATCCTGATATACATGCAGTGTTTTCAAAATTAAAAACTGAATCAGTTATCACAGTAAAAGGTAAAGTTACAAAACGTCCTGATGAAACTTATAATGAAAAATTAGCAACAGGCGAAGTTGAGTCTTATCCAACTTATGTGAATGTATTAACAGAAGCAGAAACTTTACCATTTGTATTAGATGATGAAAATGTTTCAGAAGATATTCGTTTGAAATATCGTTATTTAGACTTAAGAAGAGCTCCAATGCTTCACAACTTAACTTTACGTCATAAAGTTGTAACAGCAATGAGAGAATACTTAAATGGTCAAGATTTCTTAGAAGTTGAAACTCCTATCTTAAATAAAACAACTCCAGAAGGTGCTAGAGATTACTTGGTTCCTTCAAGAGTTCAAGAAGGTAAGTTTTATGCTCTTCCTCAATCACCACAAATTTTCAAACAATTATTAATGGTAGGTGGAATTGAAAGATATTATCAAATTGCTAAATGTTTTAGAGATGAAGATTTAAGAGCTGATAGACAACCAGAATTTACTCAAGTTGACTTAGAAATGTCATTCGTTAACCAAGATGAAGTAATTGCAATGGTTGAAGGCTTAGTTCAAGCAGCATTTAAAGCTGCTGGTGTTGATGTTCAATTACCATTAAAGAGAATTACTTGGCAAGAAGCAATGGATAGATTTGGTTCAGATAAACCAGATACTCGTTTTGGCTTAGAGTTATTCAATGTAACTGATATTATGGAAGCTTCTACATTCCAAGCATTTAAGGATGTAATAGCAGCAGGCGGAACTGTTAGAGCTATTAAAATCCCTGGTATTGCAGGCTATTCAAGAAAAGAAATGGATGATGTTAGAAACTTAGCAATTTCATTCGGTGCTAAAGGTTTAGCTTGGATTACTTATATGGAATCAGGTGAAGTTAAATCTCCAGTATTGAAATTCTTATCAGAAGATCAAATCAAAGAAATTCAAAATAGAGCAGATGCTCAAAATGGTGATATAGTATTCTTCGTAGCTGATAAACCTAAAGTTGTTTACGATGTATTAGGTAGATTTAGATTATACTTCGGTAAGAAATTAAATATGATTAATGAAGATGACCATGCTTTATTATGGGTTGTTGATTTCCCAATGTTTGAATGGTCAGATGAAGAAGGAAGATATATGGCAATGCACCACCCATTCACATCTCCTAATTTAGAAGATATGGATAAATTAAGAAATGGTGATTTAGGCCATGTAAATTCTATCGCATATGATATTGTTTACAATGGTACTGAATTAGGTGGTGGTAGTGTTAGAATCCATACTCCGGAAGTTCAAAAAGAAGTATTCAAAGCATTAGGTTTAGATGATGCTACTGTTCAAGAAAAATTCGGATTTATGGTTAATGCATTCAGATATGGCACACCTCCACATGCCGGTTTAGCAATTGGTTTAGATAGATTGATTGCATTGTTATGCAGAACAGATTCTATCAGAGATGTAATTGCATTCCCTAAAAATTCTGGTGCTAAATGTTTAATGAGTGATGCTCCAGGTGAAGCTTCATTACAACAATTAAGAGAATTACATCTTAAAAGTACAGTAAAACCTAAATAATTCTATTTAGGAAATAATATTTAATAAAAAGGTGCAGTTCAATTATAATTGCACCTTTTTTATTAAATATTAGAGTAATGTCTATTTAAATATCTCCTTATTTTTGTTAGTGTTAAAATAGTATCAGAAGTCGAGGTATAAAATATGTGGGATTATTCAGATAAAGTAATGGATCATTATAGAAATCCAAGAAACGTTGGTAAAATTGATGATGCTGATTTAATTGGTGAAGCTGGTTCTTTAGCTTGTGGTGATTCATTAAAATTATTTATAAAATTAAAAGATGGAATTATTGTAGATGCTAAATTCCAAACATTTGGTTGTGGTTCTGCAGTTGCAAGTTCAAGTATATTAACTGAAATGATTATCGGTAAATCATTAGAAGAAGTAAAGAATATTACTAATAAGGATATTGCAGACCAATTAGGAGGGTTGCCTCCTGAAAAAATGCATTGTTCAGTAATGGGACATGAGGCATTAGAAGATGCTTTGAAAAAATATTATGGTGATGATTATGTAGTATTAAATGTTCCAGAAGTTTCTGATAATGTTATCTGTACTTGTTTTAATGTTACAGAACATCAAATTGTTGAGGCTATTGAAGTAAATGGTTTAACAACAGTTGATGAGATTACTAATTATACTAAAGCTGGTGGAGCTTGCGGTCGTTGTAAAGGTGCTATTAAGAAGATATTAGAAAAACATGCACCTAAAAAAGAAACAAAGTTATCTGCAGCTCAAATGATTTTAAAAATTAATAAAGTTATAGAAACAGTAATAGCTCCAGAACTTCAAAAAGATGGTGGAGATATTGAATTAGTTGATATTGAAGATAACAAAGTATTTGTGAAATTACAAGGAAGATGTTCTAGTTGTAAAAATTCAATATTAACTTTAAAGTCATTTGTTGAAACTACATTACAAGATAAAGTTAGTCAAGATATAGAGGTTGTACAAGTATAATATGGTTATTTATTTAGATAATAATGCAACAACAAAAGTTGATAAAAGAGTATTAGATGAAATGCTTCCATACTTAGAAGATGAGTATGCTAACCCATCTTCAATGTATCAATTTAGTGTAAAATCGTCTAAAGCAATAGCTCAAGCTAGAGCTCAGATGAAAGATTTCTTTGGCGCAAAGTCAGAAAGAGAAGTTATATTTACATCTTGTGGTTCTGAGAGTGCAAATATGGCTATTAAAGGCGTGTTAGCCGCAAATAAGAATAAACGTCATATTATAACAACAAAGGTAGAACATGCCTGTGTTTTAAACTTATATCAAACATTAGAAAAACAAGGATATGAAGTTGATTATATCGGTGTAAATTCAAGTGGTGAGCTTGATATTGAGGAGTTAAAAGAAAAAATTAAACCAGATACAGCATTGGTTTCTATAATGTGGGCAAACAATGAAACTGGTGTAATATTCCCTGTTAAAGAAATTGCCGATATTATTAAATCAAAGAACCCTGAAACAAAGTTTTTTGTAGATGGTGTTCAAGCAAGCGGAAAGTTAGATTTTGATTTAAAATCAACTAATATTGATTTATTGGGGGTATCTGGTCATAAATTCCATGCTCCTAAAGGTATTGGTGCATTATATGTAAAATCAGATGTTATAATTCCACCATTAATTGTTGGTGGGCACCAAGAAAGAGGTATGCGTGCAGGAACAGAAAATGTTCCATATATTGTAGGTTTAGGTGTTGCTGCAACATTGGCTCAAGATGCTTTAAAATATGAGCTTACAGAAATAAAAAGACTAAGAGATAAGCTTGAGACTGGTATTTTAAAGAGAGTATTTAATGCCAGATTAAATTCTTCAATAAGTAATAGAGTTCCAAATACATCTAATATTGGGTTTGAATATATTGAAGGAGAACTTATTTTATTACACTTAAGTGATTTAGGTATATGTGCAAGTTCTGGTAGTGCTTGTACTTCAGGTTCTTTAGAACCTAGTCATGTATTACGTGCTATGAGAGTTCCTTTTACCGCTCTTCACGGTAGTATTAGGTTCAGTTTAAGCCGTTATACAACAGAGGCAGAAATTGATTATACTTTAGATAAGCTTCCTGGAGTGATAGATAAAATCGTTAACTTATCACCATATCAAGATGAATTAAATCATTTAAGAAATAGTAAATAATTAAAAAGCCGGTATTTTCACACCGGCTTTCGGATTTTATTTTACAATAAAATCCTTGTATTGATTGATACACATATCCTATTCAAGTCTTGATTCATATTGATAAATTTTAAATACAATATAATCAATCTTCTCCTTTAACCATTTGCACCATAGTGCAAATTCAGTTCTAAAATCTGTGGCTCCAGGCCAAAATGTGCTTTGGTACATATTATAAATACTCCTTTACACTACATATCCATTTTTTATTACGGTATTTTATAAAAATACTTTAGAAATATGAGATATAATTTTACAAAACTTAACAATAATAAGTGTAAAAAATACCTCATTTCAGAATGTAACAAATCAGTCATAGACTGGAATTTCCCCCTTGATAAATATTTTATATATATGTAAAATATAAGTGTAAGGCATTTGATTTTTTAAGGACAAAATTCCCCCAAAAAATTGATTTATCGATTCAAAACTTCTTAAGTATATATGAAAATTTAAAAAATATGTTATAATCCTAAAAGGAGTGATGATTATTGATGAACAATTTGCAGTTGCAGAACGATCTCGAAAAACTTTTAGCAAT
>CALUUV010000083.1 GCA_944324055.1 Candidatus Gastranaerophilales bacterium
GGTGGAAATAATATCATTGGTTTCCTTGATTTATTTTCAGGTGGGGCATTAGGAAAAGTTTCTATATTTGCTTTAGGTATCGGACCTTATATTACAGCACAGATTATTATGCAATTATTATCTGTTGTAATACCTTCTCTTGAAAAACTTCAAAAAGAAGAAGGAGAAGCAGGAAGACGTAAGCTTTCACAATACTCTAGATTGTTTACTGTTGTTTTAGCAGCATTCCAATCTATTGTATTTATGGCTTATATGTCACATCTTCCTGGAGCAATTACAGTTAGTCATACTATGTTTTATATTTCATCTGTTGTGACTCTTACTGCTGGTTCTATTCTTGTTATGTGGATTTCTGAACTTATTACTGAAAAAGGTATAGGAAACGGTGGTTCTCTTATTATCTTTGTTGGTATTATTTCTGGTATTCCACTATATTCATCAAGAACAGCTCAATTAGTTGCTCGTGATCCTAGTTTACAATTTGGATTATTCTTACTACTTGCAATATTCTTTGCAACTATGGTCTTCATTGTTATTATGCAAGAAGCAGTAAGAAAAGTTATTATTGTAAACCCTAAAAGACAAGTAGGAAACAAAGTTTACGGTGGAGTAAACACATTTATTCCATTTAAACTTAATCCAAGTGGGGTTATGCCAATCATCTTTGCGATTGCGATTTTATTATTCCCATCTACTGTTTTAAGTGTTGTAGGGCAAACAAATATTCATAATGAAACTATTCAAAATATAGTATTGATGTTGAATAAGGTATTTAGCCCTGATGGTTTCATATACTATGTAATATACTTTGCATTGATTGTTTTATTAACATTCTTCTATGCATCTATTATTCCTAATATGCAACCAAAAGAAATAGCTAATAACCTTAAAAAATATGGTTCTTCTATTCCTGGTATTAAGCCTGGAAGACCTACAGCTGAAGCTTTAGATAAGATTTTATCTAAAACAACATTCATTGGAGCTCTAGGTTTAGGACTTATTGCATTAGTACCATCATTTGCTAGTTATGTTACAAACATCAAAACTATGCAAGGTATTGGTGCTACATCATTAATCATTATGGTTGGGGTTGCTCTTGATTTAATTAATCAAGTTAGAACTCACCTACTTGCTAGAAATTATGAGACTTTTCTTAAACATTAGTCTCTAAACTATAAAATTAAGCATAAAATGTCGTATTCTGTTTTTGGGGTACGACATTTTTTCTATCAAAATATCGTGATAGGAGATTAGTATTTTGAGTATTTTGCTTCATTGACATCGCATAAGTAGATAGAGCGTTATAAACTTCTGGACTTACTCCTTTTGACATCTCGTTTTGAAGGATATTCAATGCTTCAGTTTCAGACATTTGTCGTTTATAACTTCGCTTTTCTCTAAGTGCCGAATATTTATCAGCAAGAGCTACAATTTGAGTATTTATATCCATCTTTTGAGATTCTGGCATTGCAGGATAACCAATATGAGCAGGGTTTTGATGGTGATATTTTACAATATCCAGAACATTAGAATCTATTCCTTGATTCTTGAGTAGTTCATAACTCAAAGAAGAATGCAAATGCATTATTTGTTCTTCTTTAGGATTAAGTTTATTTGTTTTAGTTAAAATATTTTCTGGAATTAAAATTTTCCCTAAATCGTGTAATACGGCCCCATCAGCAATATTTTTTATATTAGCTTGATTTTTTATATAAGTTGGTAAATTATTATAAATCCCTATTGCTGTATTTTTAGTATCAACAGAATGATTATATACGTGTTTTTTAAACCCTTCGACATTAATATTTAGAGGCACTCCATTTGCAGCTAACATCCTTGTTATTTCAGGGTTAGTCTGAATTATTGCTGCAATTGTATTTTTATCGAGATATTTATCTAATACTCCATTTAATGATGCTTTATCAGGAGCATTAGGCACATATATCCGACCGACCTTACTTGAATCATAAGGACGCACAGCATTTATGGGGTAATTGTGACCTACTATACCTTCAAAATTCATACAAAATTTACCTACTCATATATAAAGTATTTGTTTTAATAAAAATTTACTTAAAATCAAAATTAAGTTGTATATCTTTACATAATTTAATACAACTAACAACTTTTATTAAAAATATGCTTTTATAATAATATGGTTCAAGGGATTAATGTTTCAAATATAAATAATATAAGTACTTATACAACAAATCAAAATAAAGTAACTGAAGATAAACAGAACAATGCAAATACAACAGTTTTACCTTCTCAAGTTACAACAGATTATAATGTTAAAATCCCTCAAACATATTCTAAATTAGGAGTTGAAAAGCTTTCTAATGGACAAGAAGTCCATTGTTACAAGTTAGCAAACGGCCAAAGAGTAATGATTGCACCAATGAAAAGTCCTAAAACATATGTTAATACGTATGTTAATACAGGTGCAATGAATGAAAAAGATGATGAACGCGGTATTAGCCATTTTAATGAGCATATGGCTTTCAATGGAACATTAGGCACTGATGGATATATGAAATTAGGTGTTGGTGATGTATTCAGAAAAGTTGCTGAAATGGGTGGCAGTACAAATGCATCAACAGGAATGGCAGAAACAAATTATACTATAGGAATTCCTCAATTTGATAAGGACGATTTAGAAACAGCTATTGCGATTCAGGCTTCTATGATGAATAACCTAGAAATGTCAGATAACATGGTAGAAAAAGAACATGGTCCTGTATGTTCAGAGATTAATATGTACAGTGATTTCATGGGAGCAAAAGCAAATAATATAGCAATAAAAAATTTATATAATATTCAAAGCACATCAGAAGATGTAGTTGCTGGTCGAGTTGATAACATTAAAAATGTTAATAAACAAAAAGTTACAGATTATTATAAAAATAATTATTACCCAGCCAATATGGTTACTGTAATAACAGGAGATGTTGAACCAGATGAGGCTGCAAAATTAATTGCAAAACATTTCAGAGGAGAGAATAAACCAAATCCAGACAGAAGATTTGAAAAAGTAACTCCGACTGATAAAACTATAAGAAAAGATATTGTATCAGATAAAGCCGTACAGACAAACGCAACAATTGCTTTTAATGGTCCAGCAAATAATAATCATAAAGATCAAGTTGCACTAGATGTTGCTTTAACTGCAATGTTTTCAAAATCTAATTCAAGAATTGCAACTCCATTAAAAGAATTTAATGCAGAAATTAATCCTTCTATTAACAAGGTAAGTACAATTCCGACTGATGGTATTGCAATAACATTTGACATAGAAACAACAGAAAATGGATCAGAAAAATCTTTAAATAGAGTCTTTAAGGAATTACAAAATTTCAAATTATATGGAGAAGAAGAATTACAACAATTAAAAGATTCAATAAAATCAAAACATCAGGATAATTACGAAGATCCTGATAGATTAAATTATGCTTTAGGAAGTAGTTCTTTTAATTACAGTATCTCAGAAGCAGCACAAGAAGATAAAATATTAGATTCATTAACTGTAGAAGATGTTGAAAATGCAGTAAAAAAATATTTGGACACATCAAAAGCATCTATTGCAGTTGTTCATCCTGCATCTGCTACAGCAGAAAGCTTAAAAAATAATTATAACAATGCAAATAATAGCGTTAGTAATATTTCATTCAAAGGAAATATTCATAAAACAAATAATGAAACTCAACCTATTGATACTAAAAATATTAATCATATTGTATTAAGTAATAATTATGATATTGCATTGAATAATACCCCTAAGAATACTAATGCGAAAGCTGAAATTTGTTATAATCCACAAAAACTAATTAATATAAAACCTGGGGTTGATATATTACTAAATAGAATGTTAAAAGATAAAACAGCATATAAGGATACTGACGAATTTGGAAACTATTTAGATAAAAACAATTTATCACAATCTATAAAAGTTGAAACTGATGGAACAATTAGAATAACTGGCAAAATGCCATCAAAAAATATTCAACAGTTTATAAACATTACTCAAGAGCAATTAATGTGTCCAAGTTTTGATGAAGCTACTTTAGAAAAACAAAAAGCTATTGTTAAGGATATATTTGAACATGCAGAACCAAACCCAAGAGATGGGGTTTTAAAAGCAATGTATCCTGATTCAAATTTTGGATATACCCCAGAAGATATTTTGAAAAATATTGATTCCATAACAACAAAAGATGTAAGTGATTTATATAATGAAATAATGAATAATAGTTCTGCAACAGTTGTTGTATCTGCACCAATGGAAGATAAAACAGTTGCAAATTCAGTTATATCATCATTTAATAAAATGCCAATGGTTAAACAAAATATTCCACAAATATTTGATTTACATAAGCCTCAAGCAGAAAGTAAACTAATAACTAAAGAAGCTCCGCATTCTCAAGCATATGTAACACAAGCATATAGCTTTAAAGATAACGGAAACATAAAAGATTATGTAACATTCAAGTTAATGAATGGTATTTTATCTAATGGTGATGAGACAGGGTTATTCAACAATTTAAGAGAAAAAGAAAAACTCGCATATTCTGTTTGGTCTGATTATGATTCTGATGGAAATAATGGTTATATCGGTTGTTATATTATGACTACAACTGATAATCCTGATACTAAAGAACACACTTATGATAATGTTCAAAAATCTATTAATGGATTTACAAGACAAATTAATAAGATGAAAAATGGTGAATTCTCGGATAAAGAATTAGAAGTAGCTAAAAAAGAATTTAAAGATGCTTTAAAATCTCATTCATACGGACAAAAAAATAGTACCCAAATGATAAGTGATGGAATAAACAATCCTTATGGAATTAATTATGTAAATGATCAATACAATTTGATTGATACAATTACAAAAGAAGATATCCAAAAAGCAGCTAATTATGTATTCAATAATAAGCCAATATATTCAATAGTCGCATCAAAAGATACATTAAATGCAAACAAAGAATATTTTAATTCATTAATTAATAAGCCATAATGTTTCTTGTATGGCAGTCTGTTCCACCTGTTATTATCAAGTTATATTTTTCTGCAACATCTTTTATTTGTCTTAATGTTGCAAATCTTATGATTGCTCTATGGCGTCTGTATGGATAATGAACTTCAATCCCATCTAGCCCATAAGAAACTAACTTTCCAACAAACCTATCTAAGCTTAGAGCCCAACAACATGCCGGATGTGCTAGAACTGCAATACCACCTGCTTCGTGTATCGCATTAATAAGTTTTTTAACATCTCGTCTAGCCCATATTCTTACAATATCAGCTTCTGTTTCTTTTTTAGTTTTTGCCATAAACTCATCTAAAACAGGATTATTTACATCAATGCCATAAGCTAATAGATGCATAAACACATATCCACACCAGCAATCAAATTCAACTGCCGGTATCAATACATCATCTTGAAAATGTTTATGACCTTCTACCGTATTATGGTCACATATTGCAATCTTATGATATCCTAATTCTTTTGCTTGTCTGATGATATCTTCAAAATCGGCTTTACCATCAGAATATTTTGAATGAATATGTAAATTGACAAAATCAAAATAATCCAATGGTTGAAAACTTTTGATAAGCTCTCTTATATCTTGTTTTTCTTCCTCAGCTTCAACTTCAATTTCTTCTTCGGTTGAATTTTCATCTATATTTTTTTCATCAAGCTCAGTAATTTCTTCTGTTTGCGGAATTTCTTCATTAACATTTTCTTGTTCAATTTCGCTATTTTCAATAATTTCTTCTGTGTCTTTCATATTTCTCTACTTTTATTTATAATTGTTTGTATAAAAATATTATATAATAAGAAGGTTTGTTGTGACAAAAAAAGATAAAACATTTTTTGAAATATTTTTACAAGGTATAGGACTATATTTTTCTAACGCAGATAAATTCTTGCAATATATGCTATACCCTGTATTTGGGCAATTATTAGGCGGAATTGTAATATTTTATTCTGTAATTTTTTATAATGAAAATATTACATCTCTACTTATTAATTACCCAGTATTAAATACTGATTTATACAAAAATTTAATTTTATTTATTGTTTTAATTCCAGGGCTCGTAATATATTTATCAGCTTTATGGAAATATCTAGTAGCACACGGTTCAGTTAACTCTATGACTGATAACTTATTAAAATCAGACAGAGTTTACGATTTACCAGCTCATACAATGATGGTTACAAGAAGATGGTTTCCTTATCTTTGTTTATCATTAATGTACATGATTATGATATTTTTAACCTGGTGGATTCCAATATTTTGGCTAATAGGTGGAGTATTATTAATTTATTTCACTTTTATTTTCCAAATCTTTATATTTGAAGAACAACTTTCACCTATTGATTGCTTTAAAAAGAGTACAATATATATACAAGGCAATTTCTGGAAAATTTTCTGGCTAATAACTTTGGTAGGGACTTTAACTTGTGTAATAATTCCTCAAATTATTTATACATTCTTAAACGTAATCAAAGTAAATTCAGCTTTAATATCTTTTGTTGCTGCAGGAATACAAACATCATCACTTTATAACATAAATCTTATGTTATCAGCAGTTAACCACCCTCCTTTAGCACCAATAGATGTAGCAAGTTTTATTGTACTCATTATCATATACAAATTAGTTATCCAATTATTATTACCATTAAGAACAATTTGTATATGCCTTTGGTACAAAACATATTGTAACGATAACGATGTAGTAAAAAAACTTGATGAAAAATTCATGAAACGTGTAAAGAAAAAATATAAGGGCTAAAATGTTTATCTGTAAAAACTGTAAATCGATAGATAAATTTGAACTTATGT
>CALUUV010000084.1 GCA_944324055.1 Candidatus Gastranaerophilales bacterium
CATACATCAACATCAGTTAGTTTAGCAACAGGAGTTGCTAAAGCAAGAGATTTAAAAGGTGAAACAGGTAATGTAATTGCTTTAATCGGTGATGGATCTTTAAGTGGTGGAGAAGCCTTTGAAGGTTTGAATAACGCAGCTGTCTTAGATAGTAATATCATAATCCTTGTAAATGATAATGATATGTCAATTGCAGAAAATCAAGGCGGACTATACAAAAACCTTAAAGAACTAAGAGATACAAAAGGTAAAGCTGAATGTAACTTCTTTAAATCAATGGGATTTGATTACTACTACATTGAAGATGGTAATAACATTGAACAATTAATTGAAACATTTAACAAAGTTAAAGATATTAATCATCCAACTGTTGTTCATATGACTACTTTAAAAGGAAAAGGTTTACTTATTGCAGAAGAAAATAAAGAAACATTTCACTGGATTTTACCAGGTACGTTAGATGCAAAACCTAGTACAGAAGTTGTTGAAAACTATAACACTGTAACTGTTGATTATGTTTCTAAAAAAGCTAAAGAAGATAAAACTTTAGTTTTAATAAATCCAGCAACTCCTGGAGCTTGTGGTTTTAGTCCAGAATTTAGAAAAGAATTAGGTAACCAATATGTTGATGTTGCAATCTCAGAAGAACATGCAATAGCTTATTCTTCAGCACTTGCAAGATGTGGAGCAAAACCAATTCTTGCAGTATTGAGTTCATTTATACAAAGAACATATGATCAATTTTCTCAAGATTTGTGTTTGAATAATAATCCTGCAACAGTTCTTATTTATTGGGGCGGAATTTCAGGATCGGATGCTACTCATATGGGATGTTTTGATATCCCTATGCTTAGTAATATTCCTAATTTAGTTTATTTAGCACCTGTTAATAAAGAAGAATACCTTGCAATGTTAGATTGGTCTGTTGAACAAAAAGATTATTCAGTTGCGATAAGAGTTCCTTTTGGAAACTTTATCTCAACAGGAGTTGAAGATAAGACAGATTATTCTAAAATTAATAAATTTAAAATGGAAGAAGAAGGCAAAGATGTTGCAATAGTTGCTTTAGGAAGTTTCTTTGAATTGGGTAAAAAAGTTAAATCTATGTTAAAAGATAAGCTAAATATCGATGCAACATTAATAAACCCTCATTTTATAACTGGTATTGATAAAGAAATGCTTGAAGAATTAAAATCTAACCATAGATTGGTTATTACTTTAGAAGATGGTATGTTAGAAGGTGGATTTGGTGAGAAAATTTCTAGATTCTACTCTTCTTCTGATATGAAAGTAATTAACTATGGAGCAAATAAAGAATTTACTGATTGTGTTCCTTTAGCAGAACTTTATGAAAGATATCATTTAAGAGAAGATTTGATTGTAAATGACATAAAAGATTGTTTAAATCTTGCATCAGTGTAAAATACAAAAAATGGAGGTTATAAACCTCCATTTTTTTATTGTAAAATTTCCATATGAAAATATTATTTACGCATAGGAATTTTCCTGCTCAGTTTAGGCATATATTAGAAGAGTTAGTTAAGGATCCGAATAATGAGGTCTTATTTTTAACTAACGCAAAGAATGATAAAACAATTCCTGGTGTAAAAAAGTATATTTATGGTAGAAAACGAGAAGTTCCTAAAAACTGTCATAGGTATTTAGTTCCATTTGAGGAATCTGTAATACACGGTCAAGCAGTTGCCGAAGCTTGTATAATACTTCGAAATCAAGGTTTTGTTCCTGATGTTATATTTGCTCATGCTTGGGGTAATTCATTGTTTTTAAAAGATGTTTATCCAGATGTTCCGCTAATTGATTATTGTGAGTGGTATTTTAGGGCAGATAGTGCTGATATATTATTTGCTAATCCAAATCCAAATGAAGATGTAAGGGCAAAAAATCGTTGTGGTAGTGCTCAAATGGCATTAGATATGTTTGCTTGTGATTATGGTATTACTCCAACACATTGGCAAAAAGAACAGTATCCTAAAGAATTTCATAATAAAATAGAAGTTTTACATGATGGTATAGATACAGAATATTTAGTTCCCGATAATAATGTAGAGTTTCAAATTCCAAACTCAGATATTAAACTAACTTGTGAGGATGAAGTTTTAGTATATGCAACAAGAGGGTTAGAACCATATAGAGGTTTTCCACAATTTATGCAAGTTGCAGAAAAATTGTTGAAAAAACGCCCAAATTTGAAAGTTGTTGTAGCTGGTAAAGACAGATGTTTTTATAGTGAACCACTACCTCAAGGAACTTATAAAGAATTGATGCTAAATAAGTTAGATTTAGATATGAGTAGAATCTTTTTTACAGATTTACTGCCATATGAAGATTATAGAAAGTTATTACAAGTGGCTTCGGTTCATGTCTATTTGACATACCCTTATGTGTTGTCGTGGTCTTTATTGGATTCAATGTCTGTTGGTAACTGTATAGTTGCATCAGGAACAGAACCTGTTAAAGAAGTTATTCAAGATGGATATAATGGTATTTTATGCGATTTCTTTAATATTGATGAAATAGCTGATAAGGTCGAGTATGTTCTTGATAATCCTGATAAAGTTCAAAGTATAAAAGAAAATGCAAGAAATACAGTTGTAGAAAAATATGATCTTAAAAAACTTATGCCAAGACATATTGAGATTATAAAATCATTTGTTAAAGAAAAAGTTTAACAACATTTTTTAATTATTTTGGCAGGATTTCCAGCAACAATTGTATTTTTAGAAACGTTTTTGGTTACGACAGAACCGGCACCAACTATTGCGCCATCTTCAATAATTATTCCCGGAAGAATTGTTGAATCAGAACCTATCCAAACATTATTTCCTATTGTAATTTTTTTAGGGTGCATTGTTGCTCTATTGTTAGGATTAATATCATGATTTAAAGTTGCAAGAGTTACATTATGTCCGATAAAACAATTATCACCAATTGTAATTCCACCTTGATCTTGGAATTTGCAACAAGCATTTATAAATACATTTTTCCCAACTGTGATATTTTTTCCACATTCTGAATAAAATGGCGGAAATAATTTAAATGATTTATCTACATTTTTGCCTGTTAGTTTTGAGAATAATTCAACTATTTCTTCAGGTGTATGGTATTTGCTATTTATTTCCATTGTTATTTTTATAGCTTCTTGTGCTAGTTCGTGAAAAGTCTCAAATAAATTTGAATTCTCATCAACAGTTTTTTGTTCATTCATATATTCAAAAAATTTTTCTAAATCCATATTTTATTCTCCCAAAATTATAAATAATATAACAATTTTAATCCTTGATAGCAACTATCAGTCAAGGGGGAAAGAAGCAATCAAGAAATATACAATATAATATAAAACTATTTGATTATTTGTTATTAGTTATTTAATATCTCTAGGTAATAAATCTAGTTTTATATGGTTTAATTTATTATTTCCGTCTATGATTGTATTATTTTCTGTGCATAAAAATTTGGAAGCTCTTTGAAATATTGGGTAAATTTTTTGAAAAATATTTGTACCCTTTGGAACTTTTAATTCATAAAGAATACCATTTTTATTGCCATAATTAAGAGCCGTGTTTTTATTATCACTCCAAAAAGAATATTCTGGCATGTAGAAAGTATCACCTTTTCTAAGGGTTGAACATTTTTTATAGAGATTTATTGCATAATTATATTTGTTATTATCAGTATCAGGTTTTGAGATTCCTCTCCATAGAACAATATCATTATCAATTCGTTTAGATAATAATTTTTGAGCTAAGTCATTATCTTTAATAAGAGAATTTAAATTATTACTATGTGTAAATCCCATTAAAGCAATATTGGCATCATTGAATTCAAATCTACTAACATTAGGTATTTCCTTGTTATGTGTTAATACCTTACGCCAATATTGATGACAAAATAATTCTTTATTATTAGTTGTTCTTTTAAAACAATTGAATAGCATACTAATATAAAATCTGAAAACAAATAATTTGCTATTATGATTTCCTTGCACTTAAAAAGCGAACCTTAAATGGTCCGCTTAAATGGAGGAGTTAAAAGGATACATAGTGAGGTTAATTATTACAGAAAGCTTTATTATTTTTGAGTCCTTTGTATTAGGATAACCTACAAAGCTACGAAATTATTATAATATGATATATCGGGTATTAGTTGTAACTACTTAAAAGACAAAAAATATTTTTTTAGGTTTTATATTAATATGAATATTCCAAAATCTAACTTTTTAAATATATCTAATAAAAAAGAAATTAACCCATCAGTTTTAAGTGGTTTAGGATTAAATTTTCCAAGCAATACAGCAAAGGTTATAAATATAAGTGCTAAAAAAAGAAATGGAATATCGATTGAATTGTATTTGTTAAAAAATAAATCTGGTAAAAATCTTGGTAGTAGAACTATATATTCAAATGGTCTAATGCGAAGTATTGATATAAGACATGATGCTGTTCAAACTGATTGGAAAAATGAATTACCAATATTGGAATTTGATACAACAAATGCAATTTATCATAATTTGGTTAAATTGAACGGAAAAATTTTAAAAGAAACCACTTCTTTTTCTGAAATTTTTAAAAAGAATAATTACCAACCAAAGACTAATCAAGAAAAATCAAATAAGATCAATAATTTTTATCAATGTATAGTTAGAATTAAAGAGAATTTTAATAAGAAATCTCATAAAGACATATCCCAAGAAGTATTGCAAATTGAAGGAGATAAAAAAACAACAAGAAAATTTTTCAAATTTAATTCCCATATGAAACCCAATGGAGAAATAAATATAAAGTCGTATATTTGTTCTAAAAATGTAAAATTAAAAACGGAAAATCCTTATTTTAAAATTGGTTTGTTATCTTCTAAAAATATGCTAAGAGTAAGATATAGAGAGATTGCAAAAGAAAATAGGCTTGATGGTATTGAACCACCTTTAGTTTTTGAAAATAATAAAAAAGCTTTTAAAGATAATTCTAAAAATTTTATAGGAGGGATTGTCCCTAATGATAATTCATATATTGGCATAAATACTTTAATAGCTAATGACAAAATAAATTTAGTAAAAGTTTTAGGTCATGAATGTGAGCATCTTTTCAAACAAAATACTAATATACATTTATCAGGACTAAAAAATATGATGAGTGAAGATGTTGCATCAAAAAGATTCTATAAAGGAGCAGAAAAACGTTTAAGTACAATAAATGAAAATAGTCAAAAATATAAAGATGCAGAACTTTGCTTATATGAAAAAATGAATTACCAAAGTTTGGTTTGTAGTAATGGAAAATTAGATGCAAATAAACATAATAGCTTGTATAAAGAACAATCTGCCAATTTAGCAGGCGATATAGAAGTTGAGACTTTTCAAGAATATATAAAAGATTTAAAGCAAAATTTTAGCTTATTTAATACAAACTTTGCCTTAAAAAATGATAAATAAAAATAAAAATTTTCTCCTCTGCTTACTTGAGTAAGCTTATGTTTAATTTTACTAAAAAAGCGAACCTTTAATGGTCCGCTTAAATGGAGGAGGAGGTGGGATTCGAACCCACGGTACGCGTGAACGTACGACAGTTTTCAAGACTGCTCCAATCAACCGCTCTGGCACTCCTCCAGACAAATTGAATTGTAACAGAATTAATCTTATACTAAACATTTTTATTTGTAAAGTAGTTATTTTATATTTTTTATTACAAATTGTGTCATTATTCTATAATACTTGACATTAAAGGTTATTGCATAGACAATAAATTATAGATTAGAGGGTGATTTTATGACTAAACAAACTTTTTTACACGATAAACATATTGAACTTAATGCAAAAATGGTTGACTTTGCAGGTTGGCACATGCCTGTACAGTACTCATCTATTATTGAAGAGCATAAAACTGTTCGTGAAAATGTTGGTTTGTTTGATGTTTCGCATATGGGAGAACTTATTGTATCTGGAGACGATGCTTGCCCATATCTTAACAAATTAGTTCCTCAAGATATTACAAAACTTGTTGATAGAAAAGCTGTATATTGCCAATTGCTTAATAAAAAAGGTGGAATTATTGATGACCTTATTATCTACAAATTAGAAGATAATAAATATCTTGTAATTGCAAATGCAGCTAGAATTGATGAAGATTTAAACTGGATGGTTAGAAACCAAAGAGGATTCAATGTTAATATCATTAATGAATCTCATAACTATTCATTGTTAGCAGTTCAAGGTCCTAAAGCTAAAGATTTAATGGCTAAAATGGGTGTTGAAAATCTTCCAGAATTCTTTAATATCAAAAGAGCAGAATTATGTAACGTAAACCTATGGATTTCTCGTACTGGTTATACGGGAGAAGATGGGGTTGAAATTCTTGTTAAAAATGAATTCTCTGAACTACTGTGGGATAAAATTCTTGAATATGGTCAAGAATTTGGAATCAAACCTATTGGTTTAGGAGCAAGAGATACATTAAGACTTGAAGCAGCTCTTCATTTATATGGAAATGATTTAGACGAAGAAACAACTCCTATTGAAGCTGGGCTTTCTTGGTCTATGGCTAAGAATAAAGTGGATGATTATAATGGAAGAGCAGTAATAGAAGAACAACTTAAAAATGGTGTTTCTAAAAAATTAATAGGGCTTGTAATGGTTGATAGAGGTATTGCTCGTCACGGTTATAATGTATTTTATAATGGTGAAAAAGTAGGTGTGATTACAAGTGGAGGTATTTCTCCTGTTAGAAATGAAAATATTGCACTTGCTTATGTGAAAGCATTGCCTGAAATAAAATC
>CALUUV010000085.1 GCA_944324055.1 Candidatus Gastranaerophilales bacterium
CAATGATAGCAAGTGGCATCCAAGGTTTAGAATGTTATTATTCAAGATATAACCAAGAAGAAATAGAAATTCTTGTATCTTGTGCAAAAGAAAATAATTTATTTATAACTGGAGGCAGCGATTATCACGGTAATAATAAAAAGAATATTACCCTTGCAAAGCTAAACGTAGATAACACTCCAGTAGATGGCAATAATCTTACAATAATTAAAAGAGTAGTATAATGAGTGAATTTAAAAATAAAGTAGTAATAATAACAGGTGTATCATCTGGGATAGGAAAGCATATTGCTAAAACTTTTAAAGAACTGGGAGCAATTGTCATTGGCATAGACAAAGATGAAACTCTTGAAAATTATAATTATTTTTACCAAGGTGATATCACTAAAAAATCAGTGATAGAAGATTTCATAACTCAAGTATTAAAGAAATATACTAAAATAGATTATTTAATTAATAATGCTGGTTTAACAAAGGGTGGATTATTAAGCTGTAATTATGAAGACTTTATGTATGTTCAAAATTTAAGCTTAGGTGCAATATTTTGGTTAACAAAATTATTAATGGATAATTTCAATAAAAATGCTAGCATTATAAATATTGCCTCAACAAGAGCATTCCAATCCCAATCCAACTGGGAAAGTTATGCAGCGGCAAAAGGAGGAATAATATCATTAACCCATGCAATGGCAGTAACATTAAAAGGAATTGCGCGAGTAAATTGCATTTCTCCAGGCTGGATTGATACATTAGATACTAACTTTACCCAAGAAGATATTACACAACACCCAGCTAATATAGTTGGAAAGCCTGAAGATATAACAAATATGGTCTTGTTTTTATGTTCATCAAAATCTAAATTTATCACAGGCGAAAATATCAATATCGATGGTGGTATGAGCAAACTTATGATATACCACAATGATTATAACTGGGAATACAAAGGATAATTTTTTTTATAAGAAAATATACTAAACATAAACAAAATAAGGATAATCTAGGTTATTATTTTGCTTAATATTTTTTATAAAGTTCTATCTTTCGAACTGTTCTTGTTTGATTTTCTCTATTTACATATTTATACACACCATCTGCGTAAAAACAATAATTAGAAGGGATTGTAAATCTTTGATTATCAACAAAATCATTATTAAAATTAAAGTATACAAACTGACCACAACGGCAATCATCATCTGTGATAGCCCACTTAGGACAAATATAACCCAATGCTCCATTATTTAAAGCTTGAAAAATATAGCCCCTTTTATTTGTAATACAACCATTGTCAGTTTGAGCAAAACATTTATTATATAAGAAGAAACAAAGTATTATAAAAAAAATCTTTTTCATATTAAAACCTTAAACTGTAATAATATTTATAACATAAAACTAAATCCGTAAAAGACATAAAAAAAGAGCCTTTTGGCTCTTGTTTTAAAATGGTGGAGGTTAGGAGATTCGAACTCCTGACCCCCTGCGTGCAAAGCAGGTGCTCTACCAACTGAGCTAAACCCCCACGAGGTCGTAATCAATTTCCGATTACATTTATTATAATACATGATGATTTTTTTTTGTAAAGTACTTTTTTATTTTTTTGTAAATTAACTGATAAGACTATTACTATTTATATTTTTTTGATATACTTATTTAGTAATTATTTTTTATTAGGAGTGCTTATGAATAAAAGTCAATCCGTTGGCATGTATGTTATTTTAGGTGTAATGGTTTTAGCATTTATATCTATGCTTTTTACTGGGCCAACAACTAACACTAAAGAATTAACTTATACTGAATTTGTTCAAAAACTTGAAAACCATGAAATTAAAAGTGTTCAAATGGACAAAGATTCATTATTGGCGCTTCCGATAAAACAAGAAAAAGAAACTAAACAACAAAATGTGAATCCACTATATGGTGCAACAAAAATGGTACCAACAACTCAATACCATGTTTTGATTCCACAATCTTCTGACATTATGAAAAAGCTTGAAAATGCAAATGTCGATATTAGTGTTAAAAAACCTAGTGAATCATCTCAACTAATAAATATTTTTGGTTCGTTAATATTACCACTACTATTTATTATATTCCTTGTTGTTATGGCTAAAAGCATACAAGCTGGGGGCTCTCAAGCTATGTCTTTTGGTAAAAGTAAAGCTAAAATGTTACTAGATAGCAAGGTTAAAACAACTTTCAATGATGTTGCTGGTATTGATGAAGAAAAGAAAGAACTTGAAGAAATTGTTGATTTCTTAAAACATGGAGAAAAATATATGAAACTAGGAGCAAAAATTCCTAAAGGTGTTCTTTTAGTTGGTGCTCCTGGTACTGGTAAAACTCTTATGGCAAAAGCAGTTGCTGGAGAAGCTGGAGTTCCATTCTTCTCTATTAGTGGTTCTGACTTCGTGGAAATGTTCGTTGGGGTTGGTGCTAGCCGTGTAAGAGATTTATTCGATCAAGCTAAAAAACATCAACCTTGTATTATATTTATTGATGAAATTGATGCAGTTGGTCGTCAACGTGGTGCTGGTCTTGGTGGCGGTCATGATGAAAGAGAACAAACTCTTAACCAACTACTTGTAGAAATGGATGGGTTTGATAAAAATACTAACATTATTGTTATCGCTGCAACTAACAGACCTGACATCTTAGATAACGCATTACTTAGACCTGGTCGTTTTGACAGACAAATTGTTATTAATAAACCAGACGTTTTAGGACGTGAACAAATACTTAATGTTCACGCTGAAAATAAACCTTTAGCAGCAGAAGTAGATTTAAAAGTTTTAGCAAAAAGAACTCCTGGATTTACTGGGGCAGATTTACAAAACTTGCTTAACGAAGCAGCACTTCTTGCAGCTAGACACGATAAAACTGAAATCAATATGCCTGACTTAGAAGAAGCTATTGATAAAGTTATGGCAGGACCTGAAAAGAAAAGTAGAATTATTTCAGAAGAAGAAAAAACAAATACTGCATACCATGAAGTTGGTCACGCATTATTAGCAAAACTTCTTGAAAACTGTGATCCTTTACACAAGGTATCTATAATCCCTCGTGGTATGGCTTTAGGTATAACACTTACACTACCTGAAAAAGATTATTTAACAATGAAAAAATCTCAATTATTAGATAGAATCACAATGACATTAGGTGGTCGTGTTGCAGAAGAAATTATTTATGGAGGGGAATCTGTAACAACTGGAGCATCTAATGACCTTGAAAAAGTTTCTGATATCGCAAGAAAAATGGTTACAGCTTACGGTATGAGCGAAAAAATGGGCAATTTAACATACGGTAAATCTGAAGAACACGTATTTATGGGACGTGACTTTGGACATACTAGAAACTTCTCTGAAGAAATTGCTGCTGAAATAGATAAAGAAATAAAACGCATTGTTGATGAAAGATATCAAATTGCTAAAGATTTATTATCTCAAAATAGAGATATGTTAGAATTTATTTCTAAATCTTTATTAGAAAGAGAAACTCTTGATGAAAAAGAATTTGATGAATTAATGAACGAAGTATACAGAAGAAGAGAAAATAACATAGAAGGATAAATACAATGTACGAATCTGAAAAACTAAACCTTATAATGCAACAATATAAACTTTATACTGAACAAAAAGATAACTTTATAAAAAGAAGTTTTAGTGTAAATCGTTTTTATATGATACTTGTAATTATATTACTATTACTTGTTAACCTAACTAAAAATGTTGCATTTGTTTATTCTTTATCATTACCATTTATATTCTCAATTATTGGTATTGGGGTTTGTATTCTATGGTGGATGAACATGGATTCGTATAATTTACTTATTAAAATCAAATTTGCAAAAGTAATAGAAGAAATAGAAAAACAACTTCCAGTTCAACCATATACAATGGAACATAATGCTATTGATGAATACAGAGAGAATAAAAAAGAATTCTTATTCTCTGATATGCAAAAAGTATTCGCAACAATAATGTTTATTGCATTCTTTATTTCTTTTATTGATGAATTAATTCCAATGATTGTAAAACAATTTATTTAGAAGTAAACGAATGTATATTATATGGATTATTAACTCCAAGGATTTTATCGTGTAAACGTTTAAAACCTTTTCCATATGTATATTTTAATTCTTCTAGTAAGTTTCCTTGTATATCTAACAAGTACATGTCATGAACTATTAATTCTTTTATAAGGAATAGAATGTCTTTGTTTTTAGTCCACATAACGCTCGTAGCATCAGCTTTTGATGAATGGATTTTCCCCATCAAAGCTTCCTTATCATCAACACAAAGTATTACCATTCTTCCATCTAAAGTATTCTCAATATTTTTAGAAAAAGGGTGTTCATATACTAAGCCAAAATTAGTTTTTAAATTTCCATAACTAACAATTCTTATTTCAACGTTTCTGTCATACGCCTTGAATAATTCTTCCTCTATGACTGGAAAATCTTGAGGCCATAATTCAAGATAAATCTCTTTTTGAGCTGTACTTATAATTTCTAAAGCTTTTTTTTGAATATTTAACTCACCTTTTAAATTTAGAATTGGTTCATTATAATCTTCTTTTACTTCCGGTAAATGATTATCTAAATATTCAATAGTAGAAAGCATTTTACGTTTAAATCTTTTTGTTAGCTCTTTAGGGCTAATTGGTGAATACTCTGCAGGTTTAGAATTAGTCGCAATAATAGCTTTCTTTTCAAGTAAAGCCTTCAACGTATCATAAGTTCGTGACTGAGGGATATTAGCAATTTTACTAATTTCATAACCTGTTGTTGGATGCTTCTTTAATAGAGCCACATATACTTTTGACTCATAAGTATTAAAACCTAATTCTTTTAAATTTTCAATTAACTTATCCATTACTTTATTCTATCAAAAATATCTAATAAGTTTAATAGGATATTAAGATAATATAAATGCATAGTATCACTGTGTTAATATAAAAGTATGAAAGTAGCAGATTATTTAATTAAAGTATTAGTAGGTCTTGGGGTTACAGATTATTTTGGACTACCAGGAGATTATAATTTTGATATCTTGTACGCAATCAGAGATAATGAAGAAGCTTCTTGGATTGGTTGTACAAATGAGTTAAATGCAGGGTACGCAGCAGATGGGTATGCTCGAGTAAAAGGATATGGTGCTGTTGTTACAACATATGGAGTTGGAGAATTAAGTGCCATAAATGCTATCGCAGGAAGTTTTGCCGAAAATGTTCCTGTTATACATATCGTTGGAGTTCCTGCAACAAACCACATCAAAAATAATGTTTTATTACATCATAATTTTCAAAATCCTGATTATTATGCATTTCAAAAAGCTTTTGAACCAGTTGTTGAAACAACTGCTTATTTAACAAAAGATAATGCAAAGCAAGAAATTGATAGAATTATTGAAGTATTTAGAAGAACAAAACGTCCTGTTTATCTTGCAATTCCAATGGATATCGCATTGATGAATATTGATGCAGAAGTATCTTTAAGCGAAATAAAAAGCGACAAATCAGTGTTAAAAGATTTTCTTGATACTGCATCTAATATTATTAATTCTGCAAAATCTCCTGTTATCATTGGTGACACTTTAATAAAAAGATACCAATGTGAAGAACTATATAAAAACTTTGCAGAAGAATCTAATATCCCAACAAGTAATTTCTTAATGGGAACAGGGATTATTGATTTTGATAAAAAGAATTATTTAGGTACATATATAAGTGCTTTCGGGAATGACACCGCTTGTAAATATTTAACAGAAACCGACTGTGCTATTTCTGTTGGGCCAATATATAGTGACTTAAACACATTTGGTTTTTCATTACCATACAAACCAGATGACCATATTGCAATCTACGGAACATACTCTATCATTAAAAACAAAAAATATGACAATATAATGATGGAAGATGTTTTAAGAGGATTAGTAGAACTTGTAAATTCTAGAGATAATGAAATTTATGTATCTGATACCGGATATAAAAAATCAGAATTAAAGGATGAAAAATTAACATCTGATTATATATATCCAAGATTACAAGAATTTTTCAAACCAAATGATTTATTGTTCATTGAAACAGGTATTATAATGCATGGTTTTTCAGGAATGAAACTTCCATCTAATATTATTGCAAATACTCAAACATTATGGGGTTCAATTGGTTGGGCAACACCAGCGACATTAGGTGGATGTTTAGCTGATAAGACAAGAAGAACTATCCTTTTCACAGGTGAAGGTTCTCATCAGCTTACAGCAACTGAAATTGGGAATATGATGAGACAAGGTATTAAACCTATTGTAATAGTTCTAAATAACTCGGGTTATACAATTGAAAGAATCTTATCAAATGATCCTGAAGATGAATTTAACAATATTACTGATTGGAATTATTCAAAACTCCCAGAATTATTTGCAGGAGATGTTTGGATTGCCCATGCAACAACTGACAAAGAGTTTGATACAGCATTAAAACTTGCAGAACAACAAGACAAACTTTGTTATATTGAAATCTTCACAGAAAAAATGGATTTACCATTTATTACTGCTAAAACAATTGAAAGATTAAACAAACAAAAACAAGATGTACTTGAAAAAACACCAAGTTTTAGCTAAAATTCAAACAAATGAGTACAAGTCATAAAACAAAATTATTAGTAATATCTGGTTCATCAGGTGTTGGCAAAGGGACAGTTATAAAATCCCTTTTAGAAAAATGCCCAAATTTAAATTTATCTGT
>CALUUV010000086.1 GCA_944324055.1 Candidatus Gastranaerophilales bacterium
CTTTAGAATACATGTGCAGTGTTATAAATAGGAGTGTTAGTTAATATGAAAATGACAGTGTCAGTCAACAATGAAAGAGGTATTCCATACGTTCAATATGGAACAGACCGTCAAAAAGCAAAAGCTGCAAAATTTGCAAACGCAAATAATAAAGAACTTAATCAAATGGCTTATGCAATTAATAATCGAAAACAAAGAAATAGTAAGTTTGCAAAAAACATAGGAAAAGCTATAATGTCTTTACCTGTAGTTGCAGGTGTAGCAGCAGCTGCAGTTTCAAAAGGTAAAGTATCAACAAAAACATTAGCAGGTTTAAAATCATTTGCTGCAACAGCAGGTGCAATGGGAATTGCAACAGGTGTTTTAGCAGCTAATGAAGCAGTGGCAGCAAAAAGCCCTAAAGTAAAAAAAGCAGAAAAGAAACATCCTTTATTATCATTTGCAGGATTAACTGCAATTGCAACAGGAGCAGTAGTTGCTGCTGATGCAGGATTGAAAAAGATTTCTCCTAAAGCTGCAGAAAAACTAACTAAACTAGCTAAACAAGTTAAATTAGATAAATTAGCAACTAAAATGGATAATGCTCCTGAAGCAATAAGAACTTTTGCATCTTCAGTAGCAGCAAAAGTTTCACTTCCTAAAGGCGTAAAAGAAAAATTATCAACAGTTGCTAGTAAAATTAAAATGCCACAATTCTTAAAAGAAGGGTATTCAAAAGTTGCAAATCTTGAAGCAACAAAAACAGCAGTAGCAACTATGAAAAACGCAGGTAAAACAATGTTAAAGAACCCTGTAACAACAGCTTCTGCATTAATTGGTGCAGCATTAATTGGTCACGCAGTTAAACAAACAATTGAATTATCTTCAACAAAATCTAAATTAAAAGACAAACAATTACAAGTAGCAAACCAATTAGTTGATGCATATGCAAGAGAAAATGAATCATTAAAAACAGCAAATGCAAAAGCTGCAGATGCTATGGAAAAAGGACATACAGTAATGGCAGAAGATGCCGTTGATAAGACTGACGACGCTGAATAATATATAATAATAGATAAACTAAACTATAAGTACACGACCTTGAAGAAAAACTTCAAGGTCGTTTTTTGTTATATAATTAAATCATGGTTAAAGTAAAAACAAAATTTGTTTGTCAGCAATGTGGATATGAAACAGCTCGTTATATGGGAAAATGTCCTGAATGCGGAAGCTGGGAATCTTTTGTTGAAGAAACAGTAACAAATGCAACACAAGCAAAAAATACAAGAGTTGTGCTTGATACGTTACCACCAACCCCTATCAACGATATAAAAATTGGTGAGGAAATAAGAATACCAACCAATATCTCTGAATTTGATAGAGTATTAGGAGGTGGACTTGTTCAAGGTTCTTTAGTATTAATTGCCGGAGATCCTGGGATTGGGAAATCGACAATTCTTTTACAATCAAGTTCAGAACTTTGTAAACAAAATAAAAAAGTCCTATACGTATCAGCAGAAGAATCTGCAAGTCAAATAAAATTAAGAGCTGAAAGATTAAATATTTCAAATAATAACTTATATATTTATCCACAAACAAATTTTGACTCTATTAAACATCAAATTACAACAGAAAAGCCAGATGTAGTTGTTATTGATAGTATTCAAGCAATATATTCAACAGATATTCAAAGTTCTGCTGGAAGTGTTTCACAAATAAGAGAGTGTTGTAACTCGTTAATGCAGATTGCGAAACAAGAAAATATAACTATTATTGTGATTGGACACGTAACAAAAGAAGGTAATATTGCAGGACCTAAAGTTCTTGAACATATGGTTGATACTGTAATCCAATTTGAAGGAGATAAATACAAATCTTATAGAATTCTAAGAGCTGTAAAAAACCGTTTTGGAAACACATCAGAAGTTGGTATTTTTGAGATGGGAGAAAAAGGATTAAAAGAAGTCATAAATCCTAGTGAACTTTTCCTCAAAGAGTACCAACAATCTCAAGCAACTGGAAGTGTAATTATCGTAACTAATGAAGGTACTCGACCAATGCTAGTTGAGATACAAGCTTTAGTTGGAACAACTCCATATCCAACTCCAAGACGTGTTACAAATGGAGTAGATTTAAGTAGAGTTTTACAAATCCTTGCAGTTTTAGAAAAAAGAGTTGGGCTAAATTTATCAAAACAAGATGTATATGTAAATGTTATTGGTGGAATTGATATTCAAGAGCCTGCAGCAGATTTAGGTATTGCAATGGCAGTTGCAACTTGCGCTAGAGATGTTGTCATTGATCCTCACACTGCTATTGTCGGAGAAGTTGGATTATCTGGAGAAATTAGAGCTGTCAATAACATTGAGAAAAGAATTAAAGAAGTTGAAAAACTAGGATTTAAGAAAATAATTATCCCTCAATCAAATAAAGTTGACGAAAAATTTGAAGGAATAAAAATTGTTAAAGTAGGCAAAATTATTGAAGCTATAACAGCTTGTATTACTTCAAATAATTAGTTTTCAGATTGTTAAACCTTTCTTCTCCAATATATGGTTCTATTCTAGATACAAATTCATTCTTATATTCTTCAGGTATATGAGGCATATGAATTAAAAACATTAAATAAACATAATCTTGATAATAAGTTTCATATTTTGAATATACAGAATTGTCTTCTAATATTGTTTTCAATTTATCAAAAGCATCAAAAATATTAAAATGAATATCTGAAACACCTGTTGATGTAGATTTTGATGTTACACAGTAATTGTACAGTTTGTCTTCTATAAAAACACATCTTTCAAAAAACAAATGAGCATTAACATTAAAACAAGAATCTTCCTGCATTTTGCAATTTGGAAATTCAATATGATACTCTTTTAAAATTTGTGTTTTATATATTTTATTCCATATAGGCCCAGCAAAAAGAGTTATAATATTAGCCTTTATATCAGAAATATACATCGGGATATTGTAATAAATTATATTTTTTCCCATTCTAACATTCATGGCTTGAGCTAAATTTGACTCAGTAAAAGTATTATTTTCTGTAAAAAACACATTATAATTAGCATGAACACAATCAACATCGTACTTTTTTGCAGCATTATAAAGACACTCAAACATATTAGGTTCTATATAATCATCAGCATCTACGAACCCAATAAACTCACCTTTGGCAATGCTTATAGCTTTATTCCTAGCAGCACCTTGCCCCTGATTTACCTGTTTATACACTTGGATACGTTTATCACTTTTTTCATAGTCTTTTAATATAGAAAAAGAACTATCAGTTGAACCATCATCTATACAAATAATTTCTATATCATTAAGTGTCTGTTTGACAATCGAATCTAAACATCTCACTAAATATTTCTCAGCATTATATATAGGAACTATTACAGATACTTTTACCATAACTTATATACTAACAAAATTCTTATTATAGAACAAGAATATATAATTATAGTGTCAAATCTACACTATAAAAATCGCTAAATAGCTCTCTAGGATTAGGTTTTAGCCCTTGCAAAAACTTTTTAATTTGTTATAATGAATGTGTAATTCGAGGTGTTTATTATGAAAGTTATGTTCGAACCTGCAATCGGTGCGACAATGTCGTATTGCGGAAAAAATCACGTTGCAAAAACAGCAACAAATGAACTACCAATTAAACATGAAGGTTACTCTAATGAAGAAATTTATAATGCTATTATGAGTTTCAAAAACAGACTATCAAGAGTTTTCACAAGACAAGACTCTCAAAAAAGTATTAATACCTTTGCCTAATAAAACCTAGTAGCCTGAGCCTTCATCCCATAATGTATCATCGTAGTGTGTTAGTTCTAAATGACCTATAACAAGAGTATTACCGTTTTTAATACCTAACTTGTTTAGTTCATCAAACACGCCCATAGATGTTAATATGCCTTGTAATCTGATTATTTGTTCAGGGTTACGAGCGTCTGTTACGCTTGCTAAACGTGAAATTTTTCCACCTTCTACAACAAATGTATTTTTATCAAGTTTGAAAATTTCAAATGCGCTATCATCATTATTGTATGCGCCTTCATCTTCTTCTACAATTACTTCTACAATTGGTCTTTCAATTTCATCAACTTTTTGAGAAATATATTGAAGAAGTTCATCAACATTCTCTTTTGTTGCTGCTGACATTGTAAAAATCTTTTCATTTGGAAGTATTTTTTGAAATTCTTCTAAGACTGCTTGCGTTTTTTCTTCTTCAACAGCATCAATTTTATTTAAAACAACTATTTGATATCTATGAGCAAGAGCTTCTGAGTGTTTTTTCAATTCTTCATTAATCTTTATATATGTATCAACTGGATTATCAGAAGTTAAATCAACAATATGAACTAAGAATCTACATCTTTCAACGTGACGTAAAAATTCATGTCCTAAACCTACACCTTCACTTGCTCCTTCAATTAATCCAGGAATGTCTGCTACAACATATCCATCTCCATTCCATTTTTTTACAACACCTAAGTTTGGAACAAGAGTTGTAAATGGATAATCAGCAATTTTAGGTTTTGCAGAACTTATTACACTAATGAATGTTGATTTACCCGCATTTGGCATACCAAGTAATCCAACATCAGCGATTAATTTTAACTCTAAATCAACAAGTCTTTCAATTCCTGGTTCGCCTGGTTCACAAAACTGAGGTGCTCTTTTTTGTGCAGAAGCAAAACGAGCATTTCCACGACCGCCACGACCACCTTTTGCAATCAATACGGTTTGTCCTTCTTCTGTTAAATCAGCAATAACTTTACCTGTTGCATCATCCTTAACAATAGTGCCTAAAGGTACTTTTATATATAAATGTTTTGCACAACGACCGTGCATGCCTTTTATACCACCATTTTGTCCATTTTCAGCTTTAAAGACAGAACGATATTTAAAATCTAATAAAGTTGCAAGGCATCTGTCAGCAACAAAATAAACATCACCACCGTTGCCGCCATCACCACCAGCTGGGCCGCCTTTATCAACATATTTTTCACGACGCCAAGCAACCATACCGTTGCCACCACGTCCTGATACTAATTTAATTTTTGTTTTATCTATAAATTGCATTGCTTTATCCTATGATTGCTCTATAATGGTACTATGAACAAGACTAAAAATACATTATTTAGTAACACACCTGTTACATTAGATGAAAATAGTTACATTATGGCAATAGAAACAAGTTGCGACGAAACTGCTTGTGCTATTGTTCAAGGCGGTAGAAAAGTTATTGCAAATACTGTTGCTTCTCAAATTAAAACCCATGAGCAATTTGGTGGAGTTATACCAGAAATTGCAGCTAGAGAACATTTAGAAGCAATTAACGTCGTAATTGATAAGACTTTCCAAGATGCAAACTTAAAACCAGAAGATATTTCAGCATTTGCTGGAACCGTTGGCCCTGGTTTAGTTGGATGTTTACTTGTTGGATTAAATGCAACAAAAACTCTTGCTCTTGTTCATGATAAACCATTTATTGGTGTTAATCACCTTAACGCTCATGTTAGCGCAAACTTTATTGACACAGATTTAGAGCCACCATTTATTGCTCTTTTAGTAAGTGGCGGACATACTCAATTAATTGATGTTAAATCATATTCTGAACTTGAAATTATTGGTGAAACAATTGATGACGCCGTAGGTGAAGCATATGATAAAGTTGCAAGATTAATCGGATTGCCATATCCTGGAGGACCAAGATTAGATAAACTTGCTCATGAAGGAAATCCATATGCATTCAAACTTCCTGAAGCAAAAGTTGGTGAATTTGATTTTAGTTTTAGTGGTTTAAAAACAGCTGCATCAAGACTTGTAAAATCTTTTGAAGGTAAAGAACTACCACTAGCAGACATTTGTGCAAGTTTTCAGGAAACAGTTTCGGAAACTCTCATAAAAAAGGTTAAACACGCTCTTGAGGTTAAAGGTTATAATCAAGTTGTAATCGCTGGGGGAGTTGCTGCTAATTCTGAGATTAGAAGAAAAGTTTTTGAATTAGAAAAAGAAGGTTATAGAGTAAATGCACCTATAATGAAATATTGTACAGATAATGCTTCAATGGTTGCATCTTCTGCGTACTTCTTTGATAACACATTTGATGACGTTGATGTTGAAGCTTTCTCTCGTTGTAAGAATTAGGAAAAACAAGAGTAAATATATTAATCTAGATTATTATAGCTTGTGATATAATAAATATTGCTATGAAAAAGATTTTTATTATTTTAATATTTTTTGTTCTTAATTTAAGCATACAAACATTCGCAAATACAACTTACGATAAATCAATAAAATTAGGTGATAAAGCTTTTGATAATAAAAATTTTGATAAAGCATTATCTCATTATAGTTATGCTATTAAACTTGAACCTAAAAAAGCTAATGCATATATAAATCGTTCAATCGTTTATTCTTTTAAAGATGAACATTCAAATGCAATTGATGACTTAACATTAGCAATTAAATATGCCCCAAACAATCAATATGCATATAATAATCGTGCATTAGAATATTTAACAACAAATAAATATAAAAAAGCTATTAGAGATTTTACCAAAGCAATTAAAATAAACCCCAAAGATGCCGACTATTATGCAAATAGAGCTTTATGTTATTTTTATATAAATAATAAAAAATTAGCCAAAGAAGATTT
>CALUUV010000087.1 GCA_944324055.1 Candidatus Gastranaerophilales bacterium
GTATCAGGATTTATTGATGAAGGCCCTGTTGTACCTTTACATCCGCCTAACATATTTGAACAAATTACAAAATATTTATCTGTATCAAAAGCTTTTCCTGAACCTACCATATCATCCCACCAGCCAGGTTTACTATCACCTTCGTGATAGCCTGCTGCGTGAGCATCTCCTGTTAGTGCGTGTAAAAGTAATATTGCATTATCTTTGGCTTCGTTAAGTTCTCCATATGTTTCATATGCAACTTCAACTTCTTTAATTTCTCTACCTGATTCTAATTTTATTGTTTCATTAATTTTAAAATATTTTGTTTCTACTATCATTTTTATTCCTGAGAAAGTTTTATTGCATTTTCTATATCTTCAATTAGGTCATCAACATCTTCAAGTCCAACAGATAATCTCATAAAATCATCTCCAACTCCACAAGCTTTTAGTTGTTCTTCGGATAATTGTCTATGAGTTGTTAAATAAGGATAAGTTATTATACTTCTGCTATCACCTATGTTTGTTGTATGAATTGGTATAGTTAATGAATTTATAAATTTTTCTCCTGCTTTTGCTCCTCCTTTTAAGCCAAAACCTATTATAGAAGAACAGCCTTTAGGTGTATATTTTTTGGCTAAATCATAATATTTATTAGTTTTTAAGCCAGGATAATTAACCCAATTAATACAAGGATGATTTTCTAAATATTCTGCGATTTTTAACGCTGATTCACAGTGTCTTTGCATTCTTAAACTTAATGTTTCTAGGCCGATTAGTGTCATATAAGAATTAAAAGGACTAGGACAAGAACCATAATCTCTTAAAATTTGTGCTCTAGCTTTTACAATATATGCAGCTTTCCCAAATTGTTTGGTATAAATAATTCCATGATATGATTCATCAGGCTCAGTTAATTCTGGAAATTTTCCTGATTTTTCCCAGTCAAAATTCCCTGAATCAATAATTGCTCCACCCATTGCATTTCCATGTCCTGAAATGTATTTTGTTGTTGAGTGGACAACGATATCAGCTCCCCATTTGATTGGGTTACATAAGTATGGAGATGGTATTGTATTATCAACTATCAATGGAATATTATATTTATGAGCTAAATTGGCAACAGCTTCTATATCTATAACATTCAAAGCAGGATTACTTAATAGTTCAATAAAGATACAGCGAGTTTTTTCTGTAATTTCTCGTTCAAAATCTTCAACTTTTTCACCTTTTGCAAACTTGAAATTGATTCCTAGTTTTTTTAATGAAAAACTAAATAAATTACAAGTTCCTCCGTATAATGTTGGTGCCGCAACAACTTCATCTCCGGCTTGTGCAATATTTAAAATTGCGCACGTTGTAGCAGCCTGTCCAGAAGATAAAGCTAAAGCTCCTACTCCACCTTCTAATTCTGCTAATCTTGTTTCCAATATATTATTAGTAGGATTAGAAAGTCTTGTGTAAATATCACCTTCGCATTTTAAGTCAAATAAATCTGCGCCTCTTTGAACATCATCAAAATCAAAGGCTGTTGTAGGATAAATAGGGACATTGATACACATGTTATGCTCCTTAGGGTTGTGACCGGCATGCAATAACTTGGTATCAAATTTCATATTTATCCTCCAATTCTTATACTTTAACTAATTCTTTTACTTCTCTTCTTTTTACTTTTCTAGTTGCTGTTCTAGGTAAAGGTTCTTTTGAGATAATTACCTGATTAGGTCTTTTATATGCTGCAACTCTTAATGAAAGTTTTTTAACTTCTCCTTTTATTATTGAGTTAAGAGTTTCTTCGTCGTATTGTTCAATTAATTCATCTTTTGGAACAACAACAACGGCAACATCTTCAGTACCATCTTTAGCACCAAATGTTCTTTCTAGTCCCAAAACACAAACTTCTTTGAAGTACTCACTTTGTTCTAATACTGCTTCAACTTCTTCAGGAAATACCTTTTTACCGCCAGATAAAACAATCAAGTTTTTAATTCTTCCAGTGATATAAACAAATCCTTTTTTGTTTATTTTTGCAATATCTCCAGTGTGGAACCAGCCATCTTCATCAATAACTGAAGCAGTTAATTCTGGTTGATTATGATAGCCTTTCATAATTGCAGGACCTCTTAAAAGTAATTCACCTGTTTCTTCATCAATTTTAGCTTCAAAACTTTTAAGTGGACGACCAACTGATTCAGGATCTCTAAATCTTCCTGTATTAGCAGTTGCAACCGGACTTGTTTCTGTTAGTCCATATAATTGGTATGTATCAATACCAATTCTTCTGAAGAATTTTTCTGCTTCTATATCTAATGGTGCACCACCTGAAATAAAACCTCTAAAGTGTCCACCTGCAAATTTATGAATATCTCTAAACATAAATCTTCTTACTGTTCTGAATGGTATAAATTTTGCAATTTTAAGTTTTAATTTATATAAAAATTTAGTAATAGCAGATGTATGACTTGCTTCATTTTCAATAGCAGTTTTTAGTAGTTTTATAAATGCTGGAACTGCTACCATGTATTGAATTTTCTTTTCATACATCATTTTCATTACATCTTTAGGTTTTAAACTTTGTGTATAATAAACAGAGAATCCAAAGTTTAAGAAAGTAGAAAAACCAACTGTCATTTCAAATAAATGGTTCATTGGTAAAATTGATAATAGTCTTGCTTCTTTTGGAAATATTGGATCAAATGCAGTTTTTAAATCATCAAGTTGAGATAAAATATTTCCAAATGTTGTTTCAACACCTTTAGGATTTCCTGTTGTGCCTGAAGTATAAATGATAAATAAAGTTGAATGTCTTGAACGATGTACCCATTTACAATCATAATTTGTTGGAATTGTATAAATACTTGGTAACTTGTCGTTATAAGAAGGTTCATCCATTAAAATAATATGTTTTAATGAAGGGATTTCTTTTTGTAGTTCAAGAGCTGTATTTACATATTTTTGAGATACTAGCATTACAGTTGGATTACAATCAGATAATATTGATTTTAATTCATAAATAGTAAGTTTTATATCAAGCGGAACTGTTATTAACCCTGCAATAATTGAAGCAAAAACACAAGTTCCATATTCTGGTTTTGATTCTGATAAAATCGCAAGTTTTTCTCCTTTTTGAATTTGCAAATCATTTTTTAAATGAGCAGCAATTCTTCTAGACATTAAGCCAAGTCCATTGTAAGTGAATTCTTTCCAACCATATATTGATTTCATTCCAAGTGCTATTTTATTTGCATAATCGTTGGTTCTATCTTCCAGTAACGATAATACGTTGCTAGTTCTATCTTTCATTTTCCCTCCTCTTATACTTCCAATTCAATGTATATATTATATCAAACATGATTTTTTTTAAGAAAATATTTACATAAATTAAAGCATTTAGTTTATACTAAATGCTTTAATTTATCTATGCTTTAATTAATTGTTTAATTTCATTACGCTTTAATTTTCTTGTAGATGTTTTAGGTAAAGTTTCTTTTGAAATAACAATATTAATAGGTCTTTTATATGGTGTTAATTGAGTACAAAGTCTTTTTACTTCATCTTTAATTAATTTATTTAATGTTTCATCATCATATTTATTAATTAACTCATCTTTAGGAACAATAACAGCTCCAATATCTTCAGTACCATCTTTTGCTCCAAAACTACGCGAAACACCAATAACACAAACTTCTGCGAAGTAATCACTTTTTTCTAGTACTGCTTCAACCTCTTCTGGAAATACTTTTTTACCACCAGATAAAACAATCATGTTTTTAATTCTGCCAGTGATGTAGATATGGCCATTATTATGAATTTTAGCAATGTCCCCAGTGTGTAGCCAACCATCACTATCGATTACAGATGCAGTTAATTCAGGTTGATTATGATATCCTTTCATAACTGCGGGACCTTTAAGAAGTAGTTCTCCAGTTTCTTTATCAATTTTTGCATCATAACTTTTTAAAGGTGCTCCAACTGATGCCATATCTCTAAACTTATTAGTATTTACAGAAACAACAGGACTTGTTTCTGATAATCCATATCCTTGATATACAGAAATCCCAATCCTATCAAAGAATTTACCGACTTCAACATCTAAAGGTGCACCTCCTGATATACAACCTAAAAAGCTCCCTCCAAAATTCTTATGGATTTTACTGAACATTATTTTTTTTATTCTTTTTGACGGAATAAATTTTGCAGTATGAAACATTGTCTTAAATAACAATTGTGTTACTTTAGATGTATTTTTAATTTCAGCTTCTATTGCTGTTTTTAATAGTTTTAAGAATGCTGGAACAACTATCATAAATTGAATCTTTTTGTCTCTCATTGTTCCTAAAATATCTTTAGGTTTTAAACTTTGTGTGTAATATACGGAAAAACCAAAATTTAAAAAAGTACAAAAACCAACAGTCATTTCAAATAAATGGTTCATTGGTAAAATTGATAAAATTTTGACATCGTCTAATGGTAAAATTTTATCTAATGCATATTTTAAGTCTTCTAGTTGTGATAACATATTCCCAAAAGTTATTTCTACCCCTTTAGGTGCTCCAGTTGTTCCAGAAGTGTAAATAATAAATAATGTTGATTTTTTTGCTCTATGTTTCCATTTACAAGTATAATTGTTAGGAAGAGTATAAATACTTTCAAGACCTTGATTATACGAAGGTTCATCCATTACAATAATATGTTTTAATGAAGGTAATTCTTTTTGTATTTCAAGTGCCATTGCAATATAATGTTGTGATACAAGTAGTACTGTTGGTTCACAGTCTGAAAGAATAGAAACAAGTTCAAACTTCGTTAACTTAATATCTAATGGTACAGTTATCAATCCTGATATAATTGATGCAAATACACAAGCCCCATATTCAGGCTTAGATTCAGATAATATTGCAAGTTTTTCTCCTTTTTGAATATTTAAATCGTTCATTAAATATGCTGCAAGTTTTCTTGATGTCAAACCTAAACCTTGGTATGTAAATTCCTTCCAACCATAACTAGTTTTGATACCTAATGCTATCTTATTGGCATAATCATTCGTTCTATCTTCTAGTAAAGATAAGACATTACTTTTTCTATCTTTCATACTCCCTCCTAAAACACCTTAGTAGTTATTATATCAAATTTTTTCAATCTTGCATATACCTAATAATATGTTTATAGTATGATTAATAAACAAGTATTCAAGCAGAGGATTTGAAAAATATGAGAAAAATAAAAATAGGTATGTTAGGGTTAGGAACTGTAGGTTCTGGTGTTTTTAAAACATTAAAAAGATTTGATAATGTAGAAATTGTTAAAATATCCGTAAAAAATATAGATAGACCAAGAAATATTGAAGGTCTTGATAAATCAATTTTAACAACTGATGCTTATACAATAATAAATGATCCTAGTATAGATATTTTTGTTGAAGTTATTGGTGGTGTGGAACCTGCTTGGGAATATATTTCAGCAGCTATCAAAGCCGGTAAACACATTGTTACTGCTAATAAAGAATTATTAGCTAAAAAAGGTAAAGAATTATTTGAACTAGCAGAAAAATATAATAAAGTTGTTCTATACGAAGCTGCAATCGCGGGTGGTATTCCTTTAATTATGCCATTAAAAACTATAATGGCTGGAAATGATATCACTAATATTCAAGCAATATTGAATGGTACAACAAATTATATCCTAACCAAAATGGATGTTGATGGAGCATCATATGAAGATGTTTTAAAAGAAGCTCAAGAACTTGGTTATGCTGAAACAGATCCAACTGGTGATGTAGAAGGTTTTGATGCTATGTATAAGATAACAACTCTTTCTACTATAGCATTTGGAAAACGAGTTGATGTAAATAAAGTTTATCGAGAAGGCATAACAAAATTAAAATCAGAAGATATGAAACAAGCAAACGAACTTGGCTATAAAATTAAGCTTGTTGCTAATGCTTCAATGGATAAATTAGGAAGAGTAGATGTTCGAGTTCATCCAACTTTAGTTCCTAGTAATTCAACATTAGCTCACATTAATTATGTGACAAATGCTGTTGGTATGACTGGTTTCCCAATTGGTGAAATTTTACTTTCTGGCCCTGGGGCTGGAGAATTCCCAACAGCAAGTTCTGTAATTGGTGATATCTTAAATATTGCTGCTGAAATTGATACTACTGATTACCCATTACCAATGATGCGTTGTAATCATTCAGAAGAAGCAGATATGATTCCAATTGCTGAAACATATAATAAGTACTATATTTCAATCACTGCACCAAATAATACAGGTGTGATTGGAAAAATAGGTACAATATGTGCGAATAAAAATATCAGTTTATCAAGTATAATTCAGAAAGGTGTTTCTGATAACAATACTGCAAATATAACAGTTATTACTGAAGTTTGTAAAGAAGCAGATATTCAAAGTGCAATATCAGAATTAAAAGATTGTAAGATTAATAGTTTAATAAGAGTAATGTAGAAAAGAGGAAAATATGTATTATCAAGGATTAATTAACAGATATAGAGAATATTTACCAGTAACAGATACAACTCCAATAGTTACTTTAAATGAAGGTAATACACCTTTGATAAAAGCTGATAATCTTGCAAAAAAGATTGGATTAGATGCTAATGTATATTTAAAATTTGATGGCTGTAATCCAAC
>CALUUV010000088.1 GCA_944324055.1 Candidatus Gastranaerophilales bacterium
TATATAAAGTATATAACTTTCAAAAACTTGCTTTTTTTATAACACAAATTTTTAATTCTGTTACATTTGTTTACAATAAAAGAGAGATTAAGACGAACGGCCAGTAGAATCAATACGTTTAAGTCTTTGTTCTATTCGTCTATACCAAGCTAATTTTTGTTGGAACAAAGTTTCATACCCTTTAAATTGAGCATGAGACAATTCAAGCATTTGTTTATCACAAAGTTTTTCTAAAGTTTTGCCTAAAAATTCAGTATATTCTTTTCTATTTATATTTGGATTATCAAGATGAATTTCTTCGCCAAATTCAACCCATACTTCAGGTCTATTATCACGCATAAACAGATAGTTTACCGCAATTGGCACAAGATTAACTTTGCCATATTTTTTAGCAGCTTTTTGAGCGATATATGTCAAACCTGTTTGAAACTCGATAGGTCTATAATTTGGTGGTTTAATAATCCCTTGAGGGAAAATATAAAGGATATTATTTAAATCTGATAATACATTAACAGAATACTTTAACGCAGCCATTGATGCTTGAGCTGATTTTTTATTAACATTAAACGCACCGCCACGTCTTAATAGAGGAAATCTATTTAATTCTTCAACCATCAAACGAATTTCTTTTTTCATAAGACGGTTACAAAGGTTATAACCTACAATACCATCCCACCAATTTGAATGAGGAGCAAAAAAGATTGTAGGGATTTTGCCAACAGATTTAACGTTTTCTATACCTTTATAACGCATAGCATAGAATCTATTTTCTAACATGTTGTAGAAAAATCTATCAGCTACCCATAACCAAAATTTTGATGTTCTCGCCGGTCTAAAATTTTCGTCTTTGTCCCTTAATTTCGTAGGCGGAACTTCAGAATACATATCCTCTAATTTATCCATAGAGTTATTCTATCACCCACATATATATTTTGTTAATACCCTTAGTGGCTATTTTAATAAAAGTTCATATTCTGCAACCCCTGATGGGATAAATTTCAAGTCATTTTTAACCCAATACCCTTCTAGTTGTGGGATTGAAGTATTAATTGCAAAATATGTTGAACCAGATCCTGACATTATTGAATTTGGAATGACTGATTTAATTTTTTGTAGTTCTTCATAATCATCAAATACTGCTACTTCTAAATCGTTATGAAGGAATTGTCTTACATCTGTTCCAATTTTTATTGAATCTATCATTTTGAATGTCATATCTAAATCTGGTTTTTTCTCTAATTGTGAAAATTTTGTATAAGCTTCTTTTGCGCTAATACCTAAATTAAGAGGCTTAATCAAAGAAACAGTATTTTCTCTAAATGGAAGTTTTTCAATTTTTTCACCACGGCCTGTTGCTAAAAGACAGCCACCTTCTAAACATACATTTAAATCAGAGCCAAGTGTTGCACATAGATTGTGTAATTCTTCTTTAGATAATTTCTTAAATAATTGATTTAATCCCCATAAAGTACCTGCAGCATTTGTACTTCCGCCTGCAAGGCCTGCAGCGATTGGAATATTTTTTTCGATAAATATTTTTATTTGTTTGTTTTCTATCCCTGTTGAATCCAAATATAGTTTTGCTGCTTTATATACTAAGTTTCTTTCATCATAAGGAATCTCATCACTTGTTCCAGAAAGGAGTATTTCATTCTTCTCAGATTCTTCAACATCAATCGTCAAATAATCGTACAAATCAATCATTTGCATAATACTTTGAATATTATGAAACCCATCTGGTCTTTTATTTAAAACTTCTAATGTAAGATTAATTTTCGCTGGTGTTTTAACTTTTATTTGCATTTTTCAAACCTTCTGATAATTCCCCAAATTTTTCAATTGAAATATTTTCAGCTCTTGTATTTGTATCTATATTTAATTTTTCAAGAACAGAATTAACAACTTCTTTATCAAAACCGCCATTAACAAGACAGTTTTTGATATTCTTACGTCTTTGAGCAAAACCGGCTTTTATAGTTCTTCTGAAATGAGAGTAATCACTTAATTCCAGTCTTGGTTTTTCATTAATTTTTAAACCAATTAATGCAGAATTAACTTTTGGAGCCGGATAGAATGAACGACGACCTACTAGTCTTAGAATTTCACAATCTGCCCAGAACTGAGATAAAATTGTCAAAAGGCCATATTCTTTAGAAGGGCTTGTTTCATCTGCAACAACTCTTCTTGCAACTTCTTCTTGAACCATAAGAATAATATCTTTTATTGAGTTTCTATTTTTATTATTCAAATCATCAACTTCACCTAAAAGGTGAGCAATAATTGGAGCAGTAATATAGTATGGGATATTTGCAACAACTTTTACTTTTTCACCTTCAGGAATCAGTTCCCAAATATTAGTTTTTAAAATATCTTGGTGAATAATTTCTAAGTTATCACATTCAATTTTTTCTAATTCTTTTATCGCTTCTTCATCAAGCTCGATTGCAATAACTTTTTTTGCATATTTTACAAGTTGTTCTGTAACAAATCCAACACCTGGGCCTATTTCTAATACAATATCATCCGGTGAAATATCTGCAAAGTCTAATATATCAGATATTACATCAGGATTGACTAGAAAATTTTGTCCTAGTCGTTTTTTTGTTCTAAAAAATTTTGCTCTTTTTACGTAATCCATCTTACTATTAATAATAATACAAACAGGTAAATGTTTTTATATTTTAATTTGATAATTTTATATTATGATTAAATGATACAAAACATTTTTTTAAGATGTTTGTATCCTTTTGAGGATAAAAGGAGTTTTTATGTACTATTGCAAACAAAAATTATGTTATGAAGATATTCTAAAAGAATACCAAAATGCTTATACTGAAGAAGAAACTATTGGTATGGAATATGAACGTTTACCAATTGACAAAGGGAACCATAAAGCAGCTTCATATTATGGATTATTTGGAGTTTGTGAATTATTAAAAGAATTTGCAGAAATTGATAATTGGAATTACATTCTAGACGATAATAATATCATTGGATTAAAAAAACTCCATGACACAATTACACTAGAACCAGGTTCTCAAATTGAATATAGTATTGAACCTGAAAAAACAGTTAAGGAATTAAAAAATAAAATTGAATCTATTGATAATGTTTTAAATATACTTCTGGACAAATATGGAATTCAATTAATAAATTATGGAGTATCACCATTATCAACATACAAAAACATTAAACTTATTCCTAAAAGAAGATATAAATATATGGCAGATTATCTTTGGGGAATTTTATCTGATGTAATGATGAGAGAAACTGCAGGAATACAAGTTGGTATTGATTACAAATCAGAAGAAGATGCAATGAACAAAATGTATGTTGCAAGTCTTATGTCACCTTTTATGACTGCAATGTTTGCAAATTCGGCTATTAGAGGGGGAGTTAACACTGGTTATAAATCTTTTAGGGCCTTAGCATGGCTTAACACTGATAATGAACGTTGCGGATTCGGAACTGATTTAGGGGAAGATAATGATTTTACTAATTATATTAATAATGTAATTGAATCTCCAATGATATTTATAATGAGAAATAATAGAATTATTAATATTGATGGGAAAATAACTTTTAAACAATTTTTGAAATATGGATACCAAGGTTATGAAGCAGAAATGGAAGATTATAAATTACATTCAAATTTATATTTCCCAGATATCAGGCTTAGAAAATTTATAGAAATAAGAAACCACGATTGTGTCGGAGATGGTTTACAATATTCAATTCCAGCAATATATAAAGGTATTTTGTATAATAACGATGCGATGGATGAAATTAAATATCTAATGAAAAATTTATCCGCAGAAGATATTGAAGAATTTCGTTTTCTTGTTCCTAGAAATGCCCTAGATACAAGAATTAAAAACACATTAGCAAAAGATATTGCGATAGAAATCCTAAATATTGCATATCAATCATTAGATTCAAAAAATGATGATGACTCAGAATTTATTCTTCCAATTATGAACCTAACAAAAAAAGGCCTTACTCCTTGTGATTTAAATAATTAATATTTATAGATATGTAAAAATTTTTCCTATAACTAGCAAAAAAAATCTTTAACACTCTTTATTCTCATCAAGGTTAGTTAACAAATAAAAGGATGAAGTTATGGGAATTACACTAAATAATAATGTTGCACCACAAAACAATTACAAAAAATCAAATCTAAATAAAACTGCAGGGGTAATTGCAGGCACAGGGGTATCTGCATATCATATTATTAAAAGTGTAAATTCAATGAATTCTTTTGGCAGCAAGAGATTATACATTAATATGTATAATAATTTCAAAAATATGCGTCCGGATGTTGCAGAAAAAATGCCACTTAAGCAATTTGTTAAAAATTCTAAAAAAGCATCTTATGGAATATTAGCATTAATGACTTTAGCAACTGTTGGACTTGGTTATGTTATAGGGAAACAAATTGACAAACATATTGATAAAAAAAACCAAGCAAAAATGGCTAATAATAAATAGATAAAGGGTAAAGAATAAATAACATACAGAAAAAGGATAAAAGAAAAACTTTTATCCTTTTTAAATACATTTATTTACCACTTTAACTCCTAATCTAAGTCAATAGGTTCTCTTTGTATACTATCTATTGCATCTCTTGCAGTATAAACCAACGAATCTGGAACATTGTCTATTGTTGTGAGTTGTCTTAGAACATCAACAACTCTTTTGAAACATCTTACGATATCGCCTTCGCCCATTTCTACTTGGTCAACTATATCATCCCATTCTGCACCATTTGCCCACATTTCAATCAATGCACAATAGAATGAATTTATGTACATATCATCATCGATATTATTATCGTTTTGAGCTCTATCAAGTTTACGTCTTATATCTTTGATTTTATTCAAAGTTTTGCGAACTTTTTGACATAATGGAAGCTCTGAATACATATCAGCTCGCATATCTTCAGTTGTTATTGCACAAATTACGCTCGCTAATTCCGCAGGAGTTAAGTCATTCAAAACATCTGAGAAAATTATTTCTGCTAAGAATAACTCATTTTCTGAACGAATTTGTGAAACTGTTTTACCCTTATCAGTTGGAAAATCATTTGAGATATAGCCAAATTGTTCTAAAACTTTTTTGTGAGAAATAAATTTGTTCCAGAAAATATCTCTTTGCAAATCAATTTCTTTAGTTAATTGCATTTCTCTAAGCTGATATCTTTTCAATAATTCTAATGCTTTAATATGCTTTTTATAAACCTTACAAGTATCGCATTGATAACTTTGCATTTTATGCAACTGAGATTTTACAGCTTTTTCGAAATCCAATGCCTCTTGAGGGAAAGGTCTTTTCTTTCCTTTTTCTTGGCGTCTTATTGTTTTGCAGATACGTCTGTTTTGAACATACATATCTTTAATTTTGTTATATTCTAACAAATCATCGTTAGTTAACTTACACCAACATTTGAATTCTGAATTTTCTTGTATTTTGGCTTTGATATCTTCTAACTGCAAATTAAGTCCTGAAAGTCTTGAATTTGACGAATAATAACCAAAACTTTTTAAGATTAATTCCTTTGCTTCATCAACAGTAAACCTTTGAAGAAGGTTTGCAACCATTGAATAACTTGGAGAGAATCTACTTTCTAAAGGATTAGCATCACTTAGAACCAACTCTGCAACTTCTTCAGGTGATTGGAATTGAGAGCCAACAATGGTTACATATCCAACCTCATCCATTCCGCGTCTGCCCGCACGACCTGACATTTGCAAGAATTCACTTGCAGTCAACATTCTATGACCTTCATCAGTACGTTTACTTACTGAACTGATAACAGTTGAGCGAGCTGGCATGTTGATTCCGGCAGCCAATGTTTCTGTTGCAAAAACTACTTTTATCAATCCTTTTTGGAAAAGTTTTTCAACCAAAACCTTCCAACTTGGTAGTAATCCGGCATGATGAGATGCCACACCTTGCAACAAATATTCTATATGTTTATTCTTATAAAGATATGGATTTTCTGCGATATAATCATCTATTATTTGTTTAATTTCTGCTTGTTCTTTTGGGGTCACAAGGCATAAGTCTGCACATTTTTCCATTTGCTCATCACATTTTTTCCTTGAAAAAGTGAAATAAATTGCAGGGAGCATATCTTTATCGTGTAAATTTCGAACAACATCCTTTACAACACTTTTTTGAATAATCTTTCCGCCACGGCCTCTTTTGAAACTCTTTTTCTCAGGTCTGATTTTTTTATTCAAAGTTCCACCAGGAGCCAAAAGTGGCAAAATTGTATTAGGCTGAGAACTGTCAAAATAATAAAATCTCAACGGAACAGGTCGAAAATCTGTATTAATAAGTTTTGTTCTTGAATGAACAGTATTAATCCATTCAGTAAGTTTATCAGCATTAGCAACAGTTGCTGAAAGAGCTATAATCTGAACGTTTGTAGGACAATAAATTATACTTTCTTCCCAAACAGTACCGCGTTCTTCATCGTTCATATAATGAACTTCATCTAATACAACGTATTTAACCTTTTGCATGTTATCTGTAATTGAGCCAAAATTAGTACAATATAACATATTTCTAAAAACTTCAGTTGTCATAACAACAATCTGAGCATCACGATTAAATGA
>CALUUV010000089.1 GCA_944324055.1 Candidatus Gastranaerophilales bacterium
AGTGAAATAATTCAATCATATATTATGCGACGCAATACTATCAATTTGGATTTAACAAATTATAGTAACCAAAAAACATTGTCTACTGCTCAAACTTCTGATTTAGCAACTTGGAAAAATGCTAGATATTCTGCATTAAGAACAGAATATAAAAATATCTTTACAACTACTTATAAAGATAATGAAAAATATACTTATGTTGATTATACAGAGCTTCCTGAGTATCAAGATGAAATAAGTTATGTTGATTCTTATTATGAAGCTAAAATGGAAGATTTAACATCTTGGGAAACTCAATTAGATAACCAAATTACAACAATTAATACTGAATTATCAGAAATCAATTCATATATTGATTCATTCAAACAAATGTTAAGTAGTAATATCAAGGTTGATTATAATTACGGACTTAACTCATAATCAAGGTTTATAACTTAAACTTACTTACCTAATCTTACTAAACAAATTTTTAGCCGCAAATTTTGCGGCTTTTTTTTTATTAGTTACTAGTTCCTGAACGATATCCTGAATATGTATAAATAGCAGGAAGAAGTTTTTCAATATGTATCTTATCTGCAAAAGGAACTTTGCCTAGAACAAGTATTCCGACAGCATCATCAATATTTGCAATAGCATCTTTTGCAGTGTATTTTCTATCTGGGATTACATTTTTAGGATCAGTAATTTTATTTGCTAATTTAATTCCTAATTGTGTACCTGCAACAACTCCTGTAACAGATGCTAATATTTTAGATGTTGTATTATTAAGTTTCTTTGTTTTTTCACAAAGTTTTATTCCGCCATCCACCATTGCCATTGGCATAATTGAATTAATTACTTGGAATACACCTTCATTAAATTTCTTTTCTTTTTCTTTCTTTCTTTTTCCAATAGAACTTACAGCGATACTTCCTACATTAGCACCAATGGACATTGATGCTATTTCATTAAATCCATATTTCATCTTCCATAAACTTTTTTTCTGGATTTTTGAAAATATTAGCATTGGGACTAATGTTCCAAGTGCAGAACCTGCTAGAGCTTTTCCTTTGTCTCTAGATGATACAAACTCGTCTCTTTTATAACGGCATTCCATAAGTGTACGCTTTCTTTTCGCTTCAACTGCCAATTCCGTTTGGTGTAGTCGAGGCGTTTTTTCAAATACATTCTGTTTTGAATTGAACTTATGTATGCTTGTCATATAATCCCCAAGTTATAGGCCTATTATAACTCAAACACTTATATAAAACATAGAAAAAAATAAATTTGCTAGGGGTAAATATAAAATTATTACATATTAGAAGCTTTTTCAATTCCATATTTCATGTTTTCGCATATTTCTTTTAAAATAGCAGGAATAGAATTTTTAATATTCACGTGTGATATCTTTTTCTTTTCAGTTCCTTCTGTAAATACTATATCATTTCCTGATTTTTTGAAATACATTGGTTTCCCAATAAACAGGTTTCCCATAGAGTTTTTATCTTTAGTGTAATGAATTCCAACTGGAACTACTCTTACGCTATCTTTTGTTTGTGTTGCAGTTCGGACAAGCCCTGCTATACCTGATTGAATTTTTTCTTCAAGTGGCTTATTTACAAATGAGGAGTTATTGCCTTCTGGAAAGATAAAAATATTTGATTTGTTTTCTGCAAATTCTTTAAGCAATGAATGCATTGTATTTGAATTTGTTTTTGTGTCTCGATTTTTTAGTGATGCATCAACTTCACTTAATCCAAGTTGTTTATATATATTACCTACTTTATTACCAAGAACTTTTAACATGTTTTTGCTTACTATAATTTTAGGTCTTGGACAGTCTAATTGTCTTCCTTGTTCTGCATACATTTTGTTTAATAAAGAGTTTAGAATTACATAATTAAATTTATCTTTATTAAAGTTTGGATGGTTTAATACAAATATTGTTGCGTTTTTAGATTTTGATATGTTTTTTAAAGGGTTGTCTTCAATGTTAATATTAATGTGTTTTTTACCCATTGAGTTCCCTATCTTTGCAAGTTCATCAATGTATTCTTTTGATTCTGGTTTTAATTCGGTAAAAGTTTTGTTTAAGTGATTTATACTTTTTCTATTGCTTAAGAAGAAAATTTTATCTCCGAGTTTTCTAGCTCCAAGGGCGATAACGTAAAAGAACCTTTGGGCTTTCTTTGCAAATGAATTTTGAGGGTTATTAAAATGTTTGTTTATAATATTTGTTTTTGTTTTCCAAGACACTTGCTGGCATGTTTTAACAAGACAGTTTTCATTAAACATTTTATCAAGTTTTGTTGTCTCTTTTACATTGGTATTGTAAAGAGAGCTAAAATCTTTTAATCTAACTCTAGCTTGGAAATGGGGTGAAAGTTGGTTTCTATTTGTGACGTCCATATTTACTGAAAACATCTAAAAAATAAATTTGCTAGGGGGTAAATATAGTGAGGTAAATATGATAAGATTTAAATTTTATTTTTCTTGATTAATTATTTTGTTTAAGCAATTAAAAAAATCACCCATACAACAAATTTTCAAAGAATAATAAACGTTTAAACCTTCTTTTCTATCTTGAATCAATCCAACTTCTTTTAATTTGTTCAAGCTTTTTGATATATGTGGTTGTTCATAATTTAATTGTTCAACTATTTCACAAACGCATTTTTCACCGGTTGTTAACAAGTCTATAATCTCTAATCTTACAGGATTTGAGAGTGCTTTAAAAATTTCTGCTTTTCTTTTGTACAAATTATTATCCATATGTCCCCTTGACAATATTCCAAAAATGGAATATATTGTAATTGTTATATATTCCAATTATGGCATATAAAGAAAATATAGTCAAGAAAAGAGGTTTACTATGGATTTTGATGTAAAAAAAGAAGTAAAAGATTTTTATGGAAATATTGCTAAGAATCTTGAAACAGAGGAACAGTCAACTTGTTCTTGTTGTAAAAAGCCATCAAGAGCTGAAAGATTATATGATGGCCAGAATTTGGAAGATATTCCAAAAGAAGCAGTTACAGCATCTTTAGGTTGCTCAAATCCATTAGTTTTTGCAGAGATTAAAGAGGGTGAAACAATTTTAGATTTAGGTTCTGGCGGTGGCATAGATGTTTTAATGGCTTCAAAATATGTCGGGAAATCAGGTAAAATTTATGGTCTTGATATGACAGATGAGATGTTGGAATTGGCTAATAAGAACAAAGAAAAAATGGGTGCTGAAAATGTTGAGTTTATAAAAGGTTATATCGAAGATATTCCATTAGCTAATGAAACATTAGATGCAATAATTTCAAATTGTGTGATTAATTTATCAAGTGATAAGCAAAAAGTTTATAATGAGGCATATAGAGTGCTAAAACAAGGAGGAAGAGTTGCGATAGCCGATGTAGTTTCTTTAAAACCTGTATCTGAACATATAAAGAAGCAAGCACAGTTATGGGCAAGTTGTATATCAGGAGCAATGCCAATAGCAGATTATATAAAAATTTTAGAAAAGGCTGGATTTAAAAATATATCAATAGAGCCAAATCATGTTTATACAAGAGATATAATAGATGGATTATCATTTGATAAGAGTTTAATATCAGAAGAAGAACTGGAAGAGATGAACGGGGCCTTTGCAGGTGCCCATATCAAAGCATGGAAATAAATTAACTAAATGATTTACAACCAAAAATAAAATAAACAACTAACACCAAAGCAAATGGAAGAGCTCTACCTAGCTGAGCAGCTCAGCAGGTAAAATTAAGCATGAAAAAATGCGCTTGGCGCAAGCCGAGCAGAGGCACGAACGAAGTGAGAGACGAGCAAGAATCAACGGAAACGTTGAGTTTTCGTTGTGATTGCGAGCGTTGCCGTTTAACGCGAGGCGCAGCAATCAAAATAAAATAAGCACTAAAAAATGCGCTTGGCGCGATTCGAACGCGCGACCTATCCCTTAAAAGGGGAGTGCTCTACCTGCTGAGCTACAAGCGCAAATTAAAATTTTTATTCAATTGTCATTTCCTGTAGCTCATCAGGTAGAATATTTTAACTACCGTTCGCTGATTGCTCACTGCGGGCTGAGCTACAAGCGCAAATTGTTGTTTATTCAGTTTTCATTTCTGCTAGCAAAATCAAGTGTACCAAGAACATATTTCTACGTCAACTACTTTGTTAAATATCGTTAATAGTTGTGTTTTTTGCCTCAGGTCTTATACGCTGTTTTGGTTGATAATACTTGATTTGGTTCTCATATACCTTATCTTCCTCAACGTCTGGCATGAGGTGTTCTTCTTTTGTTATGTTTAATATTTTAGGTTCTTGTTTCTTTGTTTCTTTAGTTTTTTTCTTAACTTCTGGCGAAGTTGGTTTGTGAACATCTTTTATTTCGATGATATTTGAATCTTTTTCCTCAACTTTTGGCTCTTGTGTTTGAGTATTGTTAATATTTTGAATATGTTTTTGTTGTTCTTCTTCTAATTTTAAACGTGCTTTTTCTAATTTTTTAGCTTCTTGTCTTTGTTTATGTTCTAATTTCCAACGTCTGAATTTATCTGGTAATGGTTCGATTCCCTTTGCTCGTTGGTTATCTCTGTGATCATTGTATTTATATTCTGTTTCTCTTGCGATTTCTTTTGCACCATGCTTGTACCATCTAAATTTCTTTGTAAATACATTATCAAAATCTTTTGGTCCATAGGTGATTTCATTTTCTCTAGTTAATGTAACTGCTGGAACTATACTTGCTTGTACATGGTGGGCAATTTGTGGTCCTAACATTCTTGAATAATCTCTAACTTTTTCAAGTTGTTGAGTTTGTGGTTCTAATGTTGTTGTTACCATTCTATTTTCACAAGCACTTATTGTCTTGTAGAAGGTGTCTTCCCAAATATTTACCATTCTATCAGTGTCTACTAATACTGCATATGTAGATAATTTGATTGCTGGATCAATTACAGACGCTCCTGGAATATTAAGGAAATCCCAGAATGTTCTTCTTATAAAGTAGTTTTGTGCATCTGCTGAAGTTGTTAACAATAATACTTTATTAACGTTGTACATTTTAGCAAGTTTTTGTACTGTAACATAATTGATATTATATTCTTTTTTAAATCTTAATAGTGTATCTCTAGTTTCTAAATATAATCTTTGGTTTCTTTTTAATTGTTCTCTTATCTCTGAAATTGTTGGAGCTTCAACTGTTCCAGATAAATTAAGTCTGTTTATAACTTGATTTGCAAAGAATTCTGATGCATCTTCATATACAAAAGTATCTAGGCAAGGTTTACTTGCTAAATTATCAGAAACGACTAATACTCTATAATCAGCTGCAAATACAGTATTGCAGGCTAGAAATAATACAATTAATAAAAACTTAGCTATCCTTTTCATAATCTGATTATATCACACTATTATTTGCGTAACCAATTGTAACAATTGTTTCATTTTTTTTATATTCTGAAATTCTATAATTCTAAAATACTTTATATTCATGAGCTTTAATAACTAAAATAAGAGGAAAATTAAGTTGTCTGTTATATCAGCCATACGTCAAAGATTTTCAATTGGTCAGCAGCATAATGCCGCGCTTTCGACCCAGCAAGGTGCAGCAGCTAAAATGTCTGCTTCTCGTGGTGCTGAGGGAACAAGAGATGAAGTTGCTTATGTTGGACTAAATGATAAAGATATGGATTTTGATTTAGAGATGATGAAAGATGCATTAGAATATGATGCATATGGCAAAATGGCAGACTCTGATAGAGAAAATAATAAAAAATAAAAAAGAACCATCCTAAAATAAGAATGGTTCTTTTTTTTATATTGAATAATCCTATGCGTTAGGAATATCTTTTATGCTAAGAGCAATTCTGTGTTCTTTTGGAGTGAATCTTTTGATAAGAACTTCAATTTCATCACCAACTTTGAACATGTTGAATGGGTTAACGTTTTCGTTGCTCATTTCAGATACTGGTAATAAAGCTTCTACTCCTGGGAATATGTTGATGAATGCACCAAATGTAGTGATTTTATTAACAGTTCCTTTAACTACTTGACCTTCTTCGAATTGGCCTTCGATTTGTTGCCAAGGATTTTCGCCCATTCTCTTTAAGCTTAAAGAAATTCTCTTTAATTCTGTATCGATTTTAATGATTTTAACTTCGATTTCATCGCCTAAAGTGATAACATCTGAAGGATGTTTAATTCTTTGCCATGAAATTTCAGAAATTGGTAATAAACCATCAATACCGTTGATGTCAACGAAAGCACCGAAGTCAGTGATTCTAACAACAGTACCTTTAACGATTGAATCTTCTTCTAAAGAAGCTAATACGTTATCAACAACTTGATCTCTTTGTTCAGCAACTGCTTGACGTTGAGATAAGATAAGTTTGTTTTTCTTAGGATCTGCTTCAAGAACTTTAACTTCGATTTTTTGATCGATTAAACCGTCAAATGGAGTACCAGTTCTTAATTGAGATGATGGGATGAAACCTTTAAGGTCTGCAACATCTACTAATACACCACCTTTAACAGTTGAAACAACTTTTGCAAGGAT
>CALUUV010000090.1 GCA_944324055.1 Candidatus Gastranaerophilales bacterium
CATTTCTATGTTAGTAACCCTTTCATGCTTGATAATGAATTCCAAATTGAAGGTGTGGATAATGTCGGCACTCTTGATAAGAAAACGAAGCTGGAAATTAATAATATATTGACAGGGTTTGTAAGAAAGGCTGATACTGATTATGGCATTTTTTCAGTGCATCAGTCAAAGACATACACGATGGAGAAGATACCGACATCTGTTAATATTATGGATATAGAATATTTCTTGCCTATGGTTGCAGGGTCAATTGATGGGTATTATAAGGTTGATAAAGTTTCTTTTTCAAGAGCAAAAGGCCGGATGTCTTTGAAACTCAATCTTTCAACTTATATTTCTCTTGGCAATTCGAAGGTTAATATATATTCCAAAATGAAACCTGGAGAGCTGATATCTTATGATTTGATGCTGAAATTATACGAACAAAGAATATAAGAACTATATGTTTCATATATAATGGATAAACTCAATAAAGAACAAAGGCATCGTTGCATGTCGGCAATAAAAGGGAAAGATACAAAACCTGAATTGTTGGTTCGGAAGTTCTTGTTTAGCCGTGGGTTTAGATACAGGTTAAATCATCCGCGGCTTCCAGGGCATCCGGATATAGTTTTGCGTAAATACAGAACGGTGATCTTTGTGAACGGATGTTTTTGGCACGGACATCAAGGATGTAAGTATTTTGTTCTTCCTAAAACCAATGTGGAGTTTTGGAGTGAGAAAATTGAAAGAAACCGGAGTCGTGATGTTGAAGAACAGCGTCAATTGGCATCAATGGGATGGCATTGCATTACTATTTGGGAATGTCAGCTAAAATCTAAAGTTCGTCAGCAGACTTTGGAATCATTGGTATATACTCTTTATCATATTTTTCTGGAAGATAGAAGGGTGAAGCCTTATAAAGAAAATGATGAAAACTTTATGCTAGCATCAGATATTAAGGTAGAATATGACAAACTTGTATAGCATATGTTTTTATTCGTATCTTAGATATAAGATATATTTTTGATGTATATATATATTATTGATAATAAAAAGTGTTATTTTTATACCATAATATAGATTTATGATATTTATATAATTAATAGTGAATAAGTTAAAATACGGTTCCTATGGCATATATTTTTAAATTACAGAATGGCAGGAGTATTGATTTGACAGCTTTGGAAGGTGGAAGTGACTCTTATGCTTTAATAGATTCAAATAATAAATATTATTTGACTTTTTTTGTGGATGCTAAAGATTTTTCTTGGAAAGTAGAAAATGATAATGGTGAAATTTTACATGATGAAGCTTTCGATGAAAATATGTCAAAAATTGTCAAATATCTACTTTTGAATAAGCAAATGGGTATAGAAGAATCTTTGGATGATGAACATGAGGATCCTTTTAATCCTGAAGAAATTTCAATTGATACGAAACCAATAACTATGGAAACCTTAATGCGAAGACTTCAGCAAGGTACTATAACTTTAAATCCGGATTTCCAAAGGCAAGAAGTTTGGGATCAAAAAAGAAAGTCTCAATTAATAGAGTCTTTGTTGCTGAAAATTCCAATTCCAATGTTTTATGTTTCAAGTGATGAAAAATCTAATTGGACTGTTGTTGATGGATTACAGCGAATTAGTACTTTGAGAGATTTTGTTTTAGGAAAAGAGTATTTAAAAGATCCAAGCAAGAATTTAAATAAGAAAGGGTCAGGCTTTAAATTACAAGGACTTGAGTTTTGGACGGATCTTGAAGATCTTACATTAAATGATTTACCCACTAATTTACAAAATAGAATTTTAGAAACGACATTTACATTTACTATTATAAATCCAGGAACTCCAGAAGAAGTAAAAAGGAATGTATTTAAGAGATTAAATACTGGTGGAATGCCTTTAAGCAGCCAGGAGATAAGGAATGCACTGTATACTGGTAGATCTACAAGACTTTTAAATCAATTGTCAGGATTGAAGGAGTTCAAAATAGCAACAGATCATTCTATACATACAGAGAGGATGGAAGATAAGGAGTTGATTCTTAGATTTATATCTTTTATGATTCGTAATTATGTATTTTATAATAAGACGATTACTGTTGACACATGGCTCTCCGATACTATGATATTATTGAATTCTATACCTGAATTGAATTCTAGAGAATTAAGTAAAAGAATAATGTCTGGATGGATAACACTGGAAAGTGTTAAAATAATGAGTGAGGATGAAATTATTTGTACATTTAAGAAGGCAATGATCAGATGTCATAAAATATTTGGTAATCATGCTTTTAGGAAAAGTTATGAAGGTTTAAGGCGTTCTCCTATAAATAAATCATTATTTGAAACTTGGAGTAATCTTTTAGCAAATATTACAGATGATGAATTTGACAAGCTGATGTCTAACAGAAGGCAATTCTTGGATGCTTATAAACCACTCTTGGATAATACTGATTTTATTATATCAATCTCTAGAGATAGCATGAAGCATGCAGCTGTTAAATTTCGTTTTGATAAGTTGAATAACCTTTTAAAAGAATATATATCATGATAAACCAACTTGTAATTAAAGGATTTAAATCTTTTAAAGAAGAAACTATTGATTTAAATCAGTTGAATATTTTAACAGGACTGAATAGTAGTGGAAAGAGTTCTGTAATACAATCCTTACAAATATTAAGCAGATATTCGAAGCGTTTTGAAAATCCGTTGTTGGAGGGTCATGGGGATTATAAGGAACTTCAAAATCCTTATTCTACTTTACCATTTTCTATCGAGGCCAAATATGGTAAGGATGATATGATTTGTTACTCCCCTTTGGACAGTGTGACTGCATATGCTGACAGCTTTCCAGAATTAATATTTATCTCTGCCGATAGGTATGGTCCTTTAGTCTCAATTCCTCTTTTATCTGATGGTGTACTGGGTAGTAAAGGTGAAAATGTTATAAAATGTATTCAAATACATTCGGAAGATATTCTTGACAAATGTTTGATTCACCCTAAATCGGAGGGTGATACTTTTTTATATAATTTAAGGGCTTGGCTAGGAACCATAACACCAGGCATTCAATTTGATTATAATATTATAGAGAAAGCTGATACATCCTTTTCTTTGTTTAATGGGTATAGAGCTAAGAATGTTGGTTTTGGGTTAAGTTATACTTTACCTATAATTGTTGCCTTGTTTTTAGGAGCTGTTCAAAAAAATGTATTGGTTATTTTGGAAAATCCCGAAGCTCATTTGCATCCAAGGGGACAAACAGAAATGGGAAAATTAATAGCAGCGGTTGCACATTGTGGATGTCAGATTATTGTTGAGACACATAGTGATCACCTTTTTGATGGTATTAGAATATACGCAAAGAATAATAAGGGGTTTGCGAAAAAGGTTATAACTCATTGGTTTGAGCAAGATAAAGGTACTTCTAATGTAACTCCTATTGAGATGGATGATAATGGACGTGTTAAGAAATGGCCAGAAGGAATGTTTGATCAATTTGAAGTGAATGCTTCAGATTTATTGTAAATAATTGTTGCCCGATAATTTTTTTTGATTGTTATTAGAACTTGGAATATAGTTGGTCGTATATCAAGTTGAATGGTAGGGCTTGCTAATGTTAACATGGTTGAAAATTGTTTATTGGAAATGTTTACGGATACTAATAATTGTTATTATGATAACACTATATTTTAATTCAAATTACCCTACGCATTTTGATGGAGATCTTCATAAGGAGTTTGACAGTTTAATGTTGAAGTTTATACTCCTGTCAAAAGATAAGAATTTGCCAATAAATAAATATATTCCCACAAATAATTCGCCTTCTTGTATTTTAATTTGTGGGAAAACTCTTAAAGAACTTATTGATAATTTTAAGATTAATGAGAAAGAAAAATATAAAGATCATCGTAAAAAGTTGTATTCTTTTTTTAGTAAGTATCCAATAGATTTAGATGTTAAAGTTGAAGAAATATTTACAGAAGAAGAATTGAATAGTTCTATTAAGTTTGATGGAAGGGATGCATCGGATCTCTTTATTGCTTATAAATTGCAATATTGTTTTATGTCGTTGCCTTTAAACAAAAACTTGAAAGTTGACAGCCTAAAAATATTTGTTAACGATACAGAATTGAAAAATGTAAATTGGCACGGTGCAAACACTAAAAATTTTATAACGCATGTCATTGGAACAAACAAGATAGATGATTCAAATTTAATTTTGTTAAAATATTTATTTGGGGATAATATATGCCTAATGTGTGATTCCTTTGTTAGTGATTTTAAACGGTGTCAGCCTGATTTGCAGGATTTTATAATGCTTTTATTTAAAAAAGCATTCGAAAACAACTTACTATTTCCTGCAAAAGGTGATGATAATATAGTGAAGAAATGTGAGGCTGATAATGTCTACGAACTTCGTAATCATGCATATGGAGGGATACGTGTTTATTTTAGATGTGTAGATAATAAAATATTACTAAGTAGGATTGGGACGAAATCGTCATATACAGGTGATGCACAATCTAATGATATTACTCGTGCAGGTAAAGAAATGGATGATTTGGAAAAGTCTTTATAGAATTAATTTATTTGTCTAAATATTGGATTTGAATAGTAATTGATGGTTTGTTGCATACTTTTTAAGTCAATAATTTAGATGTAATAATCTTATTTTAAGATATTATGAAAACCCTATATTACGTAGAAAGCGTTAAGCAATTAGAGCAAAGTACAATAGCATTCTTGCAATATATACCTAAAAACATCAAAAAATGGGAATTAGAGAATAAGGATTTTAAAAGGTATGTAAGGAGGACAGTAGAACAACGACAAAAAGACGTAATTCAAGAAGGCATGTATGTATATGCTGTTAATGATGGAGAATATGAAATAGCTAACGAAGATCCTCGTGCATTGCAAATTAGAAGACGCTATATAAGTTTGATTGAGGATTTAGAACAACAGCAAAGAGAATTACCACAGTCTACATATGATAATATTTCTACTTTGTATACATATCATGTAAATGTGGGACATGGAAACCACACTTTGATTGTATTCCAATCTAATAATAATACTCATATATGGATGGTTGATTGTTCTGATTTTGATTATATTCAACATCGTAAATACAATTCTAATATTGATAAATGCATAAATCATGTTAAACAAAAATTTCACTTGAATTCTTCCATTCATATTGATGTCGTAATGTTAACTCATCCTCATTATGATCATTTCTCTGGCTTTCAATATTATATAAATCAAGGGTTGATAGATGCTAATACAAATGTTTATATAAACCTTAAATATAATATTGCAAACCATAATTATAATAATTTATTGCAAAGGTTATATGTGTTAGGGACACAAATCATAGAGCCTTTTACTTATAATAGCAATAATAATATAAATATTCTGTATCCAGATAAGAAAACCTTTCACTCTAAGTTATCTTTTAATAACCAATCAAGTGTTTATAATATACGGTTTGATAACAAATCATATTTCGTGTTTCCTGGAGATTTGGAAAAGGAAGGGTGGAATTTAATGGATGTGAGAAAATGCTTACCGTATATGAGTCAAACTCATTATTATGCAATATCTCACCATGGGAGTATAAATGGACATTTAAGGGACGGAGTATGCTGTAGGTGTATTAACAGCGTAAAGGACTGTCTATTCCCATCTGCTATTACTGTATTGATGGGACGAGATAAAGCTTATTCTGGAATTTATTCACCTAAAGTATTAGCTGATTTTAATAGTCGGATTTTGTTTTCTGAAAAAGATAGTTTAAATAATTCATGTAGTTTTTTGGAAATAAATTTGATTTCAGGTACTTATAAAAACTTATAATTGATTTGTTTGTCCGAAAATCACTATCTTTGCTTTGGAATGTATCAGATATGAAGAGAGAACGATTTAATAGGATTTTTGTATATTTACTTAATATAAAAAAATCTAAGTAGGTTTGCTTTGAAATCAATAAGTGAAAAGCTGATATATTTAGTGTACAGTAATTGAAGAATGTATAAAGAAAAGAAAGTAATGTTTGCTGTTTATGTAGATACTCTTACCCCTTCACTATAATATTAAATGAGAGCCATTAAATGGAGAAATGCAAACAGTAAAACGATTTCTTTTAACTTATTCCTATTTGGAATTAGAAAGTTTTTTGATTTGATTTATTATTACAATAGTTCGTTAAAAATTCGCCACGCCTAAGCGGCTTTGGCGGTAAATAAAATGAGTTCTTTGAAAAGTTTGTCAATTAATTGCGTGTTTGGCTCAATCCC
>CALUUV010000091.1 GCA_944324055.1 Candidatus Gastranaerophilales bacterium
ACCTTTTGTTGACTATTCCTATTGTTTCTTATAATATGTATTAGCATAATAATATAAAGTAGCAAAAAAGGGAACAAGAAAATGAGACGTACACTAGAAGGAACTAAAATAAAAAGACAAAAAGTTAGTGGCTTCAGAGCTAGAATGTCTACTCCTGGCGGACAAGAAGTTTTAAACAGACGTAGAGCTAAAGGAAGACATAAATTAGCTATCTCTGCTAAAAAACGTGCTTAGTCTTTTTAACTAAAAAGAAATTTTAAAAAGTCCAACAATATTAATTGTTGGACTTTTGGCGTAATGTATATGGTTCCATATTTAAATTGTTTACTTTATTTTACTAAACCTAACTTAACAGCTTTTACCGATGCTTCAACTCTTCCATTAGCTTTTAGCTTAGAAAATATTGAACATATATGAGCCTTTACTGTATGAATACTAATCATTGTTTTATCAGCTATCTCACGATTATTTAGACCTTGACTCATCAGTTTCAATATCTCAATTTCTCTTTCAGTCAATTCCATTTCTAACCCCTTAATTACTAATAATATTTTAAATTTATAACGTAAATAGCCAATTGTATATTACCCAGTTGACTGTATTTTTATCCGGCATGAAATTTTATAAGAAATCATACGATTGAATGGTTGATTAAGAAAAAAAAATCATTAATATAATTATGTAGGTAAAAATATATAGGAGCCCCAAAATGTCAAGTTATTTGAATGGTAGATCCCTTATTACAGGGATTCAAACCGGAATGCAAAGCAGTTTTGCAATTCTATCTGGATTATATAAAGACGGTATTACACAACAAAACCTTGTAGAATCTATGGGAAATTCTGATTTCTTAAGAGCTACTGGTACTATGGGTACTACTTTTGCATCTTATTTATCACAGAATTTCGGAACATTAGATAAGAACTCAGATGGTATAATTGGCGCTGATGAAATGCAACAACAATTATCTTTAATGAGTTCACAAGGTTTAACTCGTCAACAAATCACTCAATTAGGTGCTATGAGTGGAATCTCTGCTGATATGCAAAGTGAAATCCTTAACCACTTCACAGAAATAGACACAAACCATGATGGAAAAGTTAGTTCAGGAGAAATTCAAGCATACAACCTAACATCAAAAAAAGAACAACGTAGAGTTGAAGATGAAAATAATATGATTAAAAACACATCAATCTTCTATGGTGATGAAGATAAAGAATTTTCAAGCAGCCTATTATCCTACAAATGGATAAATGAAGGTAAATAATTAAGGAAGGATTAGTGTAATTTATTGGGAAAAATTTTACTCCGGAGCGGATTTGGCCTCCGGAGTTTTAATTTTTTATAGAAATAATAAGAAAACTTTGCAAAAAAAAGATTAATATGTTATTATATTTGCGTTACAGATAGTATAATTAAGTATAAAGGAGACCAAGCCATAGTAAACGAAGATAACAAATACGGAAACCGTGGAGGAAAAGATAAAGACCGAGTTTTATTAAATGAAAAAATCCGTTCAAAAGAAGTAAGATTAATTGATGAAAATGGAGAAAATCACGGAGTAGTACTAACATCAAAAGCTTTAGCTATGGCTGAAGAAGCAAATTTAGATTTAGTTGTGGTAAGCGCAAACCAAGCCCCACCAGTTGCTAAAATACTTGATTATGGAAAATATAAATACGAATTAGAAAAAAGAGCTAAAGAAGCTAAGAAAAAACAACATACTGTTGATATTAAAGAAGTAAAAGTTCGTTATAAAATAGATACACATGACTATCAAGTAAGAATTAAAAATATTAATAAATTCATTGCACAAGGTAATAAAGTAAAAATCGTTGTAATGTTAAGAGGTCGTGAAATGCAACACTCAAGACTTGCAATGGATTTAGCTAACAAGTTTATGGAAGACTTAAAAGGCGATACAATCGCAGTAGAAAAGCCACCAAAACTTGAAGGAAGAAATGTAACATTATTCCTTGCACCAGTATAGAAAGAAAATATTGACTATTTTTTTTCAGCAGGTAGAATAAAAGAAGTTAAATTAATAGCTAGTCGTAGTTAGTAATTTAAGCCGCAATAGCTCCCTTGAGGAGCGAAAGCGACGGGGTTAAAAATCGTAGAGCAAGGCTCTAGCAACAACCCAAATGACAAGTTAATAATTTAAGCCGCAATAGCTCCCTTGAGGAGCGAAAGCGACGGGGTTAAAAATCGTAGAGCAAGGCTCTAGCAACAACCCAAATGACAAGTTAATAATTTAAGCCGCAATAGCTCAGTTGGTAGAGCAAGGGACTGAAAATCCCTGTGTCCTTGGTTCAATTCCGAGTTGCGGCACCATTTTTTAAAGAGAACCTTTCGAGGTTCTTTTTTTTTATTGCGTTCAATTGGACACTACGGAGCAAAGCTCCGAGTCCTTGGTTCCCTCTCGTGAAAATATTAATATTCTTTATATGTTAAAATTAAAATTAATGGAGGAATTAGACATGTTTAGAGAGATGAGACGAAAAAAACAACAATTATCTTTTGAAGAATGTCAAGAAGTCTTGAGTAATGAAGTAAGAGGTGTTTTATCTGTTATTGGTGATAATGGTTATCCTTATGGAATCCCTATAAACTACAAATATTCATCAAAAGAAAATAAAATTTATTTTCACGGCGCAAAAGAAGGGCACAAAATTGATGCAATAAGTAAAAATGATAAAGTTTCTTTTACTATTTACGAAAAAGGAGTTCCTATCGAATCTAAAAGAGGTTTAAATGTCAGAAGTGTCATCATTTTTGGCCGTATAAAAATTGTTGAAGACAAAGAAACAACTTTAAATATATGCCGTCATATAAGTCGTCAATTTAATTTTGCAGATGAAGAGTTTATCGAAGGAGAAATTAAAAAATTTGCAAATGCTGTTATGTGTTTAGAACTAACTCCAGAGCATATTACAGGCAAACTTATTAATGAAAGCTAGTCAATACAAATGTTAAGCAATTATTAACAAATTACATTATTATCATACATTTTGTATAATATTTGTATTATGATTACATCTTTTGATTTAGGCAAATTAATTTTAAATAATTTATATAAATTTGAAGTCCCCATTGGTACTAAATTAGTATTAATATACTTGGTAAACTACTATAACCCTGCAAACCAGTATGTATTTCCAAAACAAAAGACAATAAAAAAATGTGCTGGAATAGGTCTTAATAGTGTAAAAAGAGGAATTGCAGAATTAGAGAAATTAAAAATAATTGAAAAGACTAGAAAATTCTCAAATCTTTATAAACTTAATATCCAAAAAATTTTTGACATTATCAAAAATGGGACTTTAGAAGTCCCAAATTTGGACATAGAAAGTCCCAAAATGGGACTTTCCAATATAACAAATAAAGAACAAATAAAAGAACAGGATTTTATTAAAAAAAATTTTGATAAAAATTTGGCTATTCCTAAACAAAATATTGCAAGTATTGATGAAACAAAAGAATTATTACAAGAATATAAAGATATGCAATTAACAACAGATTATACAAATTGGAATCGCGCTAAGGCCATTAATCATCTGATGAAGGGTATCCCCCACGCGTTTTTAAGTAAGAGTGCTGTTGCAAAATATTTAATAAATAAGTTTAACATCTTACCAGAAGAATATTTAGATAATGAATCTAAAAATATATTTAATTTATAATAATTTTTAGTATTGATTTATGCTAATATAAAAAAATGAAAAATATTCTTATATTATTTTTTGCAATATTATTATTTGTTTATTCCGGATTTATCGAACCACATTTAGTAATATATAAAAATCAAAATATTTATACTCAAAATTGGGATAAAAATTTAGATGGTTTTAAAATTGCAGTAATATCTGACTTACATATAGGTACTGGCAACATTGATTGTAATAAAATAGACAAAATTACAGAGAGAGTAAACAACGAAAGACCTGATTTAATTGTTTTATTAGGCGATTTTGATGCCAAATACATTGAATATTCTAAAATTTCTGAACAAGATATTTCAGATTCGTTAAAAAAATTAAAAGCAAAATATGGGGGTTATGCGATATTAGGAAATCATGATTATGAACCTCCATATATCGTAAACAGAATTCTTAAGAACTCAAATATTAAACTATTAGAAAATGAAAGTGAATATCTTTCTTGTGGGATTAGAATTGTTGGTCTAAAAGATTTATGGCATTATTCACTTAATCCTAAAACAATTATTGGGAATATTAATCAACCAACAATTGTTTTATCGCATAACCCTGATATATTCCCTCAAATACCACAAAATACAAGTTTAACACTTAGCGGGCATACTCATGGTGGAGAAATTTACATTCCATATTTAGGATCACCATTTGTACCTTCAAAATATCATCAAAGATATAGAAAAGGATATGTTGTAGAAAATAACAAACATTTATATGTATCAGGTGGGATTGCAACTCTTAGTAAGTTTAGGTTTTGCAACCCTCCTGAGGTTATATTTATAAAATTATACAAACAAACTCCGGAAACAAAGATTGAAAACTACAATAAAAATAAAGGTTTTTCAAAAAATTATATACCTTACTATAGAAAAATTTTTAGTTTAATATAAAATATTTTTATACAATTATGGAGAGTAATTATGAAAAAAATTCTAACAATTTGCGCAGTATTATTTACAACATTTTTTGCAACAACTAATTTAAGCTTAGCCTATGAATATACTCAAGTTAGAGCAGAGCATATTCTTGTAAAAACTCAAGAGGAAGCACAACATCTTGAAAAAAGAATTGCTGATGGTGAAAGCTTTGAAGAATTAGCGAAAGAATATTCTCTTTGTCCATCAGGCAAAAATGGAGGAGATTTAGGCTACTTTGGCAGAGGACAAATGGTTCCAGAATTTGAAAAACCAAGCTTTGATATGGCAATCGGAGAAGTATCAGAACCTATTCAAACTCAATTTGGATGGCATATTATAAAAGTTCTAGATAAAAAATAAGATATTAATTATAAAAAATAACCTTAGATTTTAAAATCTAAGGTTATTTTTTATCCCAACGATGTTCATATTCTTCAACAGCAATTGCTGCTTCATCTTCTGAATAGTTATAAGATGATAAACTTATCATTATCCTTCCTTCTGATTCTTCAAAAAGCTTTTTCTTCACTTTATAAGGATAAGTTTCATTTCCTTGCATATTTCCTTTATGTATTTCTCTTATTACATCATCAATATACATTTGCATATATTGCGGAATTTTAGGATGTCGTTTTATATATTCACATAGCGGCATATTTTCTCGATAGCGATTCCCGCTTGCAGATGTTAAAAGGAAATTGCCAATAGTATTTAAGCCACCATTTGATGCTGGAACAATATGCTCAATTGATCCAGTTGATGCAATAAAAATACGTCTTACAATTTCTGTATGTGTTCGTTTTGAATACTTCACAACAAAAGCATTTTTGCTACTTTCTGAAGTTGGAAGAAAGAGTGCTTTATTCTTTATAGTATTGAAAATTTCTCGTTCGTTCTCTTTTGGAATAAATTTTTCTAGCGATTCTAGATAAGTTTTACGCTTGAATGTATCATGAGTAGATTTACTAAGAATTATTTGGCGACACTCTGTACTTTTACCACGTATTTCAAGAGCTGATTGAGGTGATAATCTTTTAGTCAACATATCTACATCATCTAAAACTTCCATTTCTTCAAGCTTAAGTTTTATAAGACAATTTGTTTTAAGCATTTTTAAACAGTTCTGAAGATTATCATCAGGATTAATGGATGCAAAATCTTTAAATATCGCAAACATAGCTTTTTCCACAGGAAGCATATTTTTTTGATATTTAGAAAGTAACTCAACTGCATCTTCTGCATTTTTACAATTTGCAAGATTCTTTTCAAATTCTTTTATTTTTTCACTCGGAATAATTTCAATCCCTCGATATGGACAAGTAATATTCCTTAGTTTTCTAAGAGGTTTGCCAGCTGAAGTTTTACCCTCATAAGGGATATCGTAATAATAATGCAAATAATTTTGGGGAGTGATATGTTTTAAATCTTTTGAGGACATAACATCCATTCTCTATCCTGTACACTATAATGATAACAGATGTATCACCTCCCTGCAATACTAACTTATTTAACAAATTATAATTCTAACGAGTAGACAGTATTCAACCCCTACATTTACCCCCTTGAATAGTTAGAAAAAAATAATATAATAATAATGTAATGTCTTATTATGCAACTTTTTTGAAAAAAATCCC
>CALUUV010000092.1 GCA_944324055.1 Candidatus Gastranaerophilales bacterium
CCGCAGTGGACTCGAACCACCGACCTCACCCTTATCAGGGGTGCGCTCTAACCACCTGAGCTAGCAGCCCATTTAATTTTGCGAAATAACTATCTATTCAGCTAGTTCCTTACGCAAGTTTTAATTTATCATGAACAACTTTTAAAATCAAGCGATTTATATTATAATTTTTTCGTAGAGGGTAAAAATCAATGAAAACACCAAAATCGCTTAGATTACACATTGGTATATTTGGTAAAACTAATGTAGGAAAGTCTTCTTTTTTAAATGCAATCACAAAACAAAAGGTGTCTATTGTTTCTGACATATCAGGAACTACCACTGATATTGTTGAAAAATCTATTGAATTATTCCCTATTGGTCCTGTAACATTCCTAGATACCGCAGGAATTAACGATGATACAGAACTTGGAGAATTAAGAAAAGAAAAAACATTACAAGTTATTCAAAGAACTGATGTCGCAACTATTGTAATTGATTACAATGGGTTTTCAGAATATGAAATTGAACTTATTAAATACTTTAAAGAGTTCAATATCCCTTATATAGTAGTAGTTAATAAATACGATATTGAACAAATTACGGCAGAAAAATATAATGAAATTTTAGAATACACCAACAACGTAATTGAAACATCGTCAACAATTGATATTGAAATAACTTCAAAATTTATTGAAGGATTAATTAAAATTTTACCTGACGAATTTATTAACCCTCCTTCTATCTTGGGAGATAAAATAAATTCTGGAGATACTATTATTCTAGTTACTCCAATAGATAAAGAAGCTCCAAAAGGAAGACTAATACTTCCAGAAGTCCAAACAATTAGAGATATCTTAGATAATGATTGCATATCAATTGTTGTTCAGGAAAATAGACTTAAACAAGCAATTGAAAATCTTACTGTTAAACCCAAACTCGTTGTAACAGATTCTCAAGCATTCAAAACGGTTAATGAAATTGTTCCTGATGATATTGAAATTACATCATTCTCAATACTATTTGCCAGATTAAAAGGTGATTTAAATTCATTCATTGAAGGCTGCAAAGCTATACAATCACTCAAACCTAACGATAAAGTTTTAATATTAGAAAGTTGTACTCATCACACTATTGAAGATGATATTGCTCGAGAAAAAATACCTAAACTTCTTAAAAAGAAGTTAGGCTTTGATCTTAATTTTGAATACAAATCAGGGCATGAATTTCCAAGTATCAATGAATACAAATTAATTATTCACTGTGGAGCATGCATGACTAATCGAAAAGAAGTTCTATCTAGGATATTAATTTCAAAGAAAAAAAATATCCCTATAACTAACTATGGAATAGTAATCTCATACTGTTTAGGAATACTTAATAGAGCTACAAAAATATTCGAATGTGAATAATTGTAAATAGAACACTTGTTCTATTCTAAAAAATAAGGTATAATTGGTAACAAGCTATATATACTTATCAATTATAGCAACCAGGGAATATTGTATTGTAAAGATATCTAAAATTTCTGTAACAAAATAGCAATTTCATAAATTTTAGGAACTTAATTTATTTATAAAATCGTGTATAGGGAAGGTAAGTTAATTGATTTCGAATACAACAAGGTTAAGTGTCAACAATAATAGTGAAAATCACACTAAAAACAATAAGAACAATCAAAATCCTAAATTCAAAGGTCTTGGTAGTGCTGCTTTAAACGCTACTGGTAACGCTATGAATTGGATTGAAGAAGGTGGATTTGTTACATCATTCCTTATACAAGATACTCTTGGCATGACAGTTCCAAGAACTAGAGAAGGTTTATATCGAGATAGAGACAAAAAAGTTAAATTTAAAGACATGAACTTTAAAGAAGCTGGTGAAGTATTCATCCGTGAATTTTTATCAGGTCCTTTAATGATGTTTACACCATTTGTAGTGTTTGCTCTTACTAAAAAATTCATGGGCAAATCTACATTCAATAATACTGGCCTACTTAAGAAAATGGGTAAAAACTTTACCGAAGTTATCAAAAATAAACAAGCAGGCGATACTGTTAAAGGTTTAAAAGAAAACTTCTATCGTAATACTCTTAAACAAATGGTAGACCACACAACACCTAATGCTAAAGGTAAAAATGAATTCGTTGAAAAGATTTTTGATCATGTTTCTAAATTAGATGAATTAGAAGCACAATTACCAAATGCAAAAGGCAAAACTTTTGGTCAAAAATTATCAAATATCTTCAAGTCTAAAGCTAACAAGTTTAAATCTGAAAAAGATATATTAAAAGAACAAATCAATTCTACAAAAGGAGAAATATTAAAAGGATTTAACGAATTCCATACTAATAACTCTAACGAATTAGGACTTGTTAACAAAATTAGAATTAATAACGACACATACAGTGCTGCTGAATCAATTGATTCAATGAGAAATTATGCCTTTGACGCTATAAAAGGCAATGACATTAGTCAAATCTCTGAAGAAACTGCAAAAAGTTTCGAAAAGAAAACTATGGCTAAGAGAATTTTCTCAACTGTAGCAGCTTCTCTTGCAACAATTGGTTCTACATCAATTGTTCCTGCTATATACACAATATTAAACCCTGTTGCCCCTGGTGCTATGGACAATGGTTGTTATAACCCTGACCATGAACATATGCCACAAAAAACAAAACAAAACAAAACACAAAAAGATAACACTAATACTAACAAGCCTAATGACAAAAAAGGAAACGTTCAATTCAAAGGTAATGTATTAAAACAATTACAATTTGATGGCAACCAATTAACTCCTTTACTTATGACTACATTGGCTACTGGTGGCTTAATTGTTCCAAGAGTTCGTACAGCTGTAAAAAGAGCTCCTATTGACGAAGATGGAAAGAAAAATCTTATTGAAGTTCCTGAAATCTTAACAAGAGATATTATATCTACAACAGCAGTTACATTTGGTGTTCCTATCTTATCTAAAGCAATGGTAAACACTTATGAAAACAACTCTGGATTTGTTCTTAATAATAATAAACCTAAAGAAATGTCTACATTTAAGAAGGTTATAGATACATTAAATCCATTAAGTAGCATTGAACCATTTAACAATAAAGATCTTAAAGAAATCTATGGAAATATTGATAATAAAGCTAAATTAACTAATTTTGCACAATTTATTGATGAAAAAGGTGGAAACTTAGTTAAAGTTCTTAAAACATTGAAAAACGGTAAAGAATCTTTTGCTGGTACCGCTGCAGATTTTGATACTATTTCTAAATTAGATAAAAAAGCTGCAAACTCTAAAATTCTAGAAGTAATTACAAATCATTTTGATGATAATGCTGTTAAAAAGTTAATGGAACCTGCTAAAAAAGGTAAACCTAATGGAATGTTTATCAAAGCTAGAAACTTGAATTCATTACCTAAGTTCCTTAACACAATTGTATTAGTTCCTGTATTCTTAGGTGTTGTATTACCTAAAATAGTTTATGGAATTACTGCTAAAAATCGTCAAAAATTAGAAATGGCTAAAAAAGCTAAAATGCAACAAAAAATGGCTCAAGCTCAAAATCAACCTGTTGCAAACAATAATAATGTTGCAAATAATAAACCTGAAACAAAAGCTCAACTTTCAGGTCAAGTAACATTTAACAAATTAAAACATCACAACAATAAATAATAAAAATAATCATCGTAGAGTGTAGTATAAAAGGAGAAATTAATATGATTACTTTTTCACCTGTTAAAACAAATTACTCTTCAATTAATACTTTCAAAAGTAAAAAAACAGAACAAACAAAAAATACTAACAACCAACATAAAAATAATAGCAATATCTCTAAAGTTAAAACAGGAGCAATGGTAACAACTGCTTTATTAGCAGGACTAGGTATAGGAACATGTATGCCTTCATCATCTAGCACTTTAGAAAATACAACTAATATTAGAACTGAAGAAGTTATTAAAGATAAGGATAAGGATAAGGATAAGGATAATGATAAAGATAACAATAAAAATAAAACAAACATTCTTTCATATGAAGAATTTCAACAAGAACTTAATTCCCCTAAAAAAGTTTATATATTAAGAGACACTATCAAAAATAAAGATGGTTCCGTAAAAATAAAAGAAGCTCACTATACAATAAATAATGATGCAGCTTTAACTGCTGAAATAGTCCGAGATTTAAATACTGGAGATACAGTTGCAACTGCAAATTATTCAGATTTCTTATTTGTACCTAAAAAAGAAGTTATAAATGATTATGCAAATAAAATAAAGCAAGAAAAATATATTAAAGATTTTGATTATGAAACAGGCACTGCAAAATCTACAAATAAAATAACATATTATAATGATGGAAGTAAAAATATTACTAATATTAGCAACCCAGAATTTAGAATTGAAACTAAATTTGTTGAAAGTCCTAAAACCATAAAAGAAAGAGAAGAAAAACAAGCAAGGCAAAAAAAACAAGAACAGGCAGAACTAGATGAAATAGGAGAAGCATTATTTAGAGAATTTATGATGATGAACTAATTAGATATATTATAAAAAGAGGTCCTTGGGGCCTCTTTTTTTTGTAAACAAATGTAACAAAGAAGTAAAAAATACTAAAGATTGTAATATAAATGCCGTAATCAATACTATAAGGAAAAATTATAGGAGAATTGATTATGGGTATGTCAGCATCTCAAGCTAGATTGCTAAGTCTTACTGCAAGACAATCAAATTTGGAATTTGAAGGTCAACAAATTAACCAACAAAGAACAAATTTGTCTAACCAATCAGCTAATTATTATAACAGTTTATTAACAATGACTGTACCTACACCACCATCTACTGATGATTATACAACAATACAATACCAATTCGTTATTGGTGGTAATGATGCTACAGTTACTCAAGTTCTTCCTCAAGATAATTTAGGAAACTACTTAGTTGAATATACTACTAATCTTGCATCTATTGGGGTTCAAGAAAATAGTGCATATAAAATCACTGCTAGTGCTAATAATAGCGCTGTTAAAACTGGGGCATTAAGAGATGTTGATTCTACTGATCCTACAGAAGTTTACAATGCTGAATTACAATATTATGTTCAATCTTTCAGAGAAGATGATCAACATGGTACATTAACAGCTTTAACTAATAAATCTGATAGATATGATAAAACTAGATTAACTGGAAACGTAACTTACTATAATAAATATGGTAATCAAGTTGATGCAACTGAAGCTCTTGATAATGGTGAATTAAAAGATGAATATACTGCTTTAGTTGACAAACAATCTGATGAAATTGGATATTCTATTGTTAACATTCAACTAGCTGATAGAGCATCTTATGAAGAAGCTCTTGCTAGAGGAGAATTTGTTAGAGAATTCCAAGAAAATACTACTGACAACACTTATGGAACTGATAAAGTACAAACTTATGCTGCTTCTAATGATGCAACATTCTCTACTGTTGGTTCTGAATACAAAGAAGCTTTCTTAAATGCTGGTTTAGATATTAATGAATACTATCAATATGAATCTAGCACTGGTATTAGATTTGCTAAAAAAGAAGATGTTGAAATGAGTGCTAATAACTCTACTCTTAGCATCATGACTTATGCTGTTGCTTCTTTAAAGAAAACTCAAACTACTCAATTAAGTGGAGTGCAAATAGAATTTGATGCTTCTGGTAGAATTTCTTCTATGACTGATGCTGAAGGTAATACTTACACTATGACTGCTAGTACTATTACTGATGATGATGCATACGAAGATGCTTACAACCAATACATTTATGAACAATATGTATATGACCAAAAGCAAAATGAAATTAATGCACAAATCGAAATTCTTCAAGCTCAAGATAAAAACTTAGAATTAAGATTATCTCAATTAAATACTGAACATAACGCAATCCAAACTGAAATGGAAGCTGTTAACAAAGTATTAAGCAAAAACATTGAAACTTCATTCAAAACATTCAATGGCTAGGGGTAAAAAATTAAAACCTCTAATATTGGATAAAAGATAATTTTTCCCTATAAATTTCCCTATAATTCCCTATAATCAAATTATGACTACCTATGGTAGTCTTTTTTTTTAGGGAAATTTATATGTTTTCATACGGTTCGCCAAACTAGTTTGGACTCACCTGCCTCTATTTAGAAGATACTTAATCTTCTAAACAGAGTTCTTCTATAATTCCCTATAATC
>CALUUV010000093.1 GCA_944324055.1 Candidatus Gastranaerophilales bacterium
TCTTTGTGTTATGATGATAACACAAGGGTAGGTTTATAATGGATTTAGCAGAAGTATTAAAAAGTAAAATTGGAGTAAGACTTGTAATGGCAGGGAAATTAACAAGAACTCTTGCTATTCAAAAATTTGCTGCAAACAATTATGAAATTACACCTGAGCAGTTCACAATTTTATCAGCTCTTATTGAAAACGATGGAATGTATCAAAGACAAATTGCAGCAATTACAGTTAAAGATAGACCTAATATTACAAGAATTCTTAAAATTCTAGAAAACATGGAACTTATCACTAAAAAACCTGATGTTAATAAAAGAAAAATACATAAAATTTTTATTACAGATAAAGGTAGAAAAATGTATGAAAAGGTTCTTCCAACAATTCTTGAATTATGGGCAAGCAGCTTAGAAGGAGTTACTTCAGAAGAAGTTGATTCTTGCTTAAAAACACTTTTTAAAATAAAAACTAATCTTGAAAAATATGTAAAAATTCAATCTTAGAGGTGATAATTATGAAAGATGAAGCCGAAAATAAAAAAAATAATACACAAGAAGAACAAAATAAAAATGAAGAAAATAATGATAGACCCGAATATGCAAAAAAACGAGTTTTCGTACCAGCAATTTTAGCAATATTTCTATTTTTGTTAGGTATTTTTGCTGCTATTCACTCAACCTTCTATCAGTCAACAGATGACGCGTTTGTTGAAGGTAGATTAATTTCAGTAGCTCCTCGTGTATCAGGTCCTGTTGTTAAACTACTTGTTGACGATAACTATGATGTTAAAGAAGGTGATTTACTTTTGGAAATAGATCCAAATGACTACGAGGTAAAACTTCACCAAGCAGAAGCTAAACTTGCAGAAGCAAAAGCTCAATTAAAAGTTTCTCAAAAAGAAGTTGAAGTTGGTAGTTCAAACTTAAGTGAATCTTACCAAGATATCACATCAACAAGTTCAAAATTAGATTTTGCACAAAAAGATTATAAAAGATATGATGAAATGTACAAATCAGGCATCGCATCAAAACAAGAATACGACAACAGTAAAACTCATTTAACTGTTGCAAAAGCGAATTACAAAGGTGCAACAGACAAAACAAAAGCATTAAAATCAGCTTTAGAATCTCATCAAGCAAAAACAGATGCTGTTGCAGCAGAAATTCAAAGATTAGAAGCAGAAGTTGAGCAAGCAAAACTTGATTTGTCATATACAAAAATATATGCGCCACAATCAGGTAAAGTTTCAGCAAGAAGCGTTGAAAAAGGGAATTATGTTCAAGTTGGTCAACCATTAATGCAAATTGTACCTAAAAGAGTTTGGATAGTTGCAAACTTTAAAGAAATACAATTAACACATATGAACCCAGGACAACCTGTTTCAATAAAAATTGATACATATCCAAACAAAAGATTTAAAGGAAGAATTGAAAGTATCCAAAGAGCAACTGGGGCAAAATCAAGTTTATTCCCTCCTGAAAATGCAGTTGGTAGTTACGTAAAAATTGTTCAACGTGTACCGGTAAAAATTGTATTTGAAGAGGATATTTCTAAATACAATATCGTTCCAGGAATGTCAGTAGTGCCAAAAGTTAAGGTAAAATAATTATGGAAACTGCACAAAAGAAGCTTAATCCATATATTATTGCACTTGTAGCATTATTACCAGCTTTTTTAGCTCTAGCGGCAAGTTCAGCAACAAATGTTTGCCAACCAGATATTGCAGGATATTTTGGTGCAACACAATATGAAGCTAATACTGTTGTAACTTGTTACATCATTGCGGGTGGTGTAATGTTACCTGTAACAACATATCTTGTTAATATGTTTGGACAAAAACAATATTTAATTTATTGTATTATAGTCTTTACTTTAGGTTGTTTATTTTGTGTCCTTGCAAAAGATTTGCATATGTTAATTCTTGCAAGACTTGTCCAAGGGATTGGAAGTGGTAGTATTTTACCGATATGCCAAGCGATACTACTTGAAGCATTTCCTCCTGAACAACGCGGGGTCGCAATGGGGCTATTTGGAGTTGCGGCAATGTTTTCTCCTCTTGCAGGACCTTATATGGGTGGATATTTAACAGATAACTTCTCTTGGAAGTGGGTATTTATTATAAATATTCCATTATGTATTTTATCTATTATACTTATCAAATTTTTACTACCTAACACAAAACCTATTCCAAAAGAAGAAAGAAAACCTTTTGATATTGTTGGTTTTAGTGCAATTTGTTTAGCAATGGGATGTATGCAAATAGTTCTTGATAAAGGGGAACAATTTAATTGGTTTGATACAACTTGGGTTTGTTGGCTTACTGGGATTAGTGTTTGTTCTTTTGTTTTCTTCTATGTATGGGAACTTGAATTTAACAACCCTGTAATTGATATCAGAGTGTTTAAAGATAGAAACTTCTTATACGGAACAACGATTAGTTCTTTTATTAATATGATTCTATATTCTACTCTTTTACTTATACCTATGTTTGTAAGAGCATTATTAGGTTATAGCCCTTCTATGGCTGGTTTTGCAATGTTTCCAAGAGCGATTGTTTGTTTTATTGGTTTAATTGTATTTGGGGAATTATCAAGATACATAGAAGCTAGACTATTAACAACTATTGGTTTTATCATAATGGCAGCTTCGCTTTTATGGATGAGCCAATTAAGTACAACTGCATCTTTAAGCGCAATTATTATTCCTAATTTGTTATTATGTGTTGGAGTTTCTGCAGCATTTGTACCAATCACAGCTTTATCATTTTTAACTTTACCTGCAGATAAAAGAGTTGATGCCGCATCTTTGCACGCACTATTTAAAAACATTGTAACTGCTATATCTACTGCTATGGCTTCAACATTTATTACAAGAGTTTCACAAGTTCATCAAAATTATCTTGTCGAACACTTAAGTTGGCATAACCCTATGTTTAGAATACATTTATCAAACCTTCAACATAAATTTATGACATATTACGCACCAGTATATGCTAATAAAAAAGCTTATGGGGCTTTATACAAACAAATGCTTGGACAAGCTAAATTATGTGCATTTTATGATGTATTTTTACTCATCGCATTTTTAGCAATAATGATTATTCCTTTAATCTTTATGCTAAAAACAAGCAGAATGCTTGCGGCTAAAAAAGCTAAAGAGATTCCAGATAATTTATTACATCACCCAATGCATTAGCACGATGAGAGATTTTATTTTTTTCTGCTTCACTCATCTCTGCCATAGTACAATCCATGCCGGCAACTTTAAATATTGGATCATATCCAAATCCATTAATCCCTTTTGCTTCTTTTATTATTGAGCCATTACAAACTCCTGTTGTTTGATAAATCATTTCGCCTTTATCATTCAATAGAGTCATACAGCAAACAAACTTAGCAGAACGATTTTCAACCCCTTGAAGCTCGCCTAAAAGTTTTTCAATCTTTTCTTTTTGGCTACCTGCATATCTTGCTGAATATAACCCTGGAGCTCCATTAAGAGCATCAACGCATAACCCAGTATCATCAGCTAGACACATCATGCCAGATACACGATATGCTTCTTTTGCTTTAATTAACGAATTTTCTTCAAAAGTTGAACCATTTTCAACTGGAGCAAAACCTTCTGCAGGTAAAATAAATTCTATACCTGTACCTTTAACAATATCATTAACCTCTTGTAGTTTATGAGGATTTCCTGTTGCAAATACTATTTTCATAAAACAATTATAATATAAAATTAGTCATCTAATGCTTTAACAATTTTATACAATCTTCTCAAATCACTACTGCTAAGATTTGGGATTATACTGAATAATTCTGCTTTTATTTCATCATCGGTTAAACCTAATAACCCCTCAAACTGTAAAAATTCAGAAGGATTTAACTCTAATGCATCCATAATTGATTGCAAAACTTGGTAAGACAGAGAATGCCCATTTTCAATTGAACTAATTGTTCTTTGATCTGCATCAGCTAACTCTGCTAAATTTTCTTGAGTTAACCCTTTTGACTTTCTAAGAGCCTTTACTCTCTCACCTATTATTTTCTTTAAATTTGCCATATAAGTTAGATTATCACTTTGAAATAATAAAATTAATGTTAATATTTTCATAAATTATAGACAACAAGAAGATAACATGGTATTATACTCATGAATTATCATATTTTATACAATTTACTACTTTTTATACATAAAGGAAATAAAAATGGAAGATATTGTACTTACAAATTTAGAAGATAACATCCTCTCTTTATTAGCTCTTGGAGCAAAACAAAAAGATATTATAAAAGGTTTAGAAATTACTCGTTGGAAATATTTGAAAACTATCAAAAACATTCAACAGAAACTAAAAACAGATACTCTTGTAGAAACTGTTGTAAAATCAGTCAAACTAAAATATATTGCAGTATAAAAAATAGTCAACTGAGCAATAGACACCCTACTACATTTTTCAGATTATTATAATTATGAAAAATTTTCTTATTTTAATGCTTATAATATTTATCTCCTGCGAACTTGTTTGTTCAAAAGCTTGTATTGACAACATTAAAATAACTAAAATAACTGATGGCGATACTGTAAAAGGAATAGTCAACGGAAAAGAAATTAGTATAAGGTTATCCGGTATAGATTGCTATGAAACATCTAAAAGAGATAGAGCATACAAACAAGCATACCTCAATAAAATAACAATAGAAGAAGTTGTGGAAAAAGGAAAAGAATCTAAAACTATACTTGCCAACCTATTACAAAACCAAAATAACGTTACTGTGAAATTTACTGATATCGACAATAGGTACAATAGAAACGTTGGAATTCTTTATATAAACAACATAAATATAAATGAATACATGATAAAAAATGGTGGATGTATGCCATTTGAATATAAAAATTAATTACTTTAGATGTCACTTTAAATGTAGCTTTTACACTTAATAGTGATTTTTGTAACGATTTATTTCAATTTTTCGAGAACCTATTCCCAATTCAAAAAAAATAATATATAATTCAAAAACCATTATATTTTATGTGTTGAAGAAGAACTATTACATATATTATGAAAAAGATTAGGCCAGAATAATCCTTTAATTTGAAGGTCAGGGCAGCCTACACACCTGCCCTGATTTCTTTTATTTTTTTCTTTAACATTTTATTCTAAAAAAACATAACTTATTCAATAGTTATAAAATACATATAAGTTTTTATTAAACATAACTATAATTATGTTATGCAAAATATTGAATGGTATCATAGTTTAAAACAACCAGCTATACATGTTCCTGATTGGATTTTTGCACCAGTTTGGACAGTGCTTTATTTTTTAATTGCACTATCATTAATATTTTTATTTAAAGATGGAAAAATTAAAGGAAAAGAAAAAGCTCTTACTTATTTTGGAATCCAATTATTATTAAACTTATTATGGACTCCTACATTTTTCGGTTTTCAAAATATCACATTTGCACTTATTATTTGTGCATTATTAGTTATTTTTATATTTAAAACGATCACAAGCTTTTATACACATTCAAAAACAGCTGCATTTTTACTTGTTCCATATTTATTGTGGACAACATTTGCTCTTTACCTTAATTTTGAAATTTGGAGATTAAACTAATTTAAAAATAAAATTTTCTGCATATAATTATAAATGTTCTGGAGTAATTATTATGGAAAATTTTAAGAATAAAACTAATCTTTTAAAAGCTCTTGCTATATTAATTGTAGTTTCTGGTCATTTGGAATTTTCTCTTATACCTATATTTCCACCATATTCTTTTCAAGTAGTATTATTTTTCTTTATAGCAGGGATGTTATTTAAAGAAAATTATTCGTTTATTGAATTTGTTAAACGCAGATTCAATAGTCTTATGAAACCATACATAATTTATTCCATAATTTACCTTGGAATAACTATTTTAATTACTCCACTTGTAGGTAAATTTTGGGGAATGCCGATTACTTTGAAAAATGAATTATTAATCCCATTTTTAACAGGGCATCAAATTGATTTAACATCTCCATTATGGTTTGTTCCTCAATTATTTACATCTTTAATTGTTTATAAAATTTTGAATAAAACTAAACTTAATAC
>CALUUV010000094.1 GCA_944324055.1 Candidatus Gastranaerophilales bacterium
TTACCAACTATAACGCTTACTTTAAATGCAGAAAAAATTTCTATAAATTCAAGAGCATTGTTAGAAATACCTGAGCCGTACATTAATTTTATTAAAAGGGAGGTGAAAATATGAAATACCCAACTTTATTAACAGTTGATGATGTTATGGAAATAACAAAAACATCTAGGGGAATGGCATATAAGTTAATAAGTAAGATTAATGCAGAGCTGAAAAGTCAAGGTTATATAACCGTAAGAGGAAAAGTTCCTAGAAAGAAATTTTTTGAAAGATTGGGAATAGAAGAATGAATATTTTTTATAGAAAGTAGAAAGGTGATTGTTATGACAATAAAAGGGTTTATGAAAACATATGAAGGATTTGACTGGAAGAATGGGACAGTTGTTTTTGTTAATGGAAGTACTCCGTATATTGCTGAAGGTGCTTGGAAAATAGTTTTTGATAAATATAAGGAATGTGAATTAAAAGGCTGGACACATAACGATAAAATAATGGTTATGACTTTTTAAAACAAGGAGGAATTAAAATGAACAATTTACAGATTTTTAAAAATGACAGTTTTGGAGAGGTTAGGACATTAATTATTAACAATGAACCTTGGTTTGTCGGAAAAGATGTTGCGGAAATACTAGGTTATAGTAATACAAGAAAAGCATTAATAGACCATGTTGAAGATGAGGATAAAAATACAGTAACAATTCGTGACGGTATTCAAGGAAACCCTAATATGACAATCATAAATGAGAGCGGACTTTACAGCCTTATACTTTCAAGTAAGTTACCGAAGGCGAAAGAGTTTAAACGCTGGGTAACAAGTGAGGTACTTCCTTCTATAAGAAAAAACGGAGGTTATATAGTTCCAAAATCACCTATGGAGCTTCTTGAACTTGAGTTTCAGGCATTAAGAGAGGTTGAAAACAAAGTGGATGTTGTAAATTCTGATTTACAGGAATTAAAAAACAACATTCCTTTATTTGCTGTTGAGTGTGACGAATTAACTCACGCTGTAAACTGCAAAATTATATCAATGTTAGGCGGTAAGGACAGCATTGCTTATAAGGATAATCATTTCAGAGGTAAGGTTTATAGCGACCTCTACAAAGAGATAAAAAGACAGTTTGGTGTTCGCTCATACAAAGCTATAAAAAGATGTGAGATAAGTTCAGCTCTTGAAATTATAAAGGCTTATAGTCTTCCAATAATATTACAGCAGGAGTTAGGCAATTTTTCTCAGATGAGTTTATAGGAAAGGTGGATTTGAAAATGGAAATGGATAATTTAGAAATTTACGAGAACAAAGACAGAAAGTGCGAGTGCTGGAGATGTGAGTTAAGTGAAAAGTGTGTATATAAAGACCGATTTCAGAGGTTAGGTACAGAGGTAAAAGGTGCTCTTGGGAAATGTGCAAAACTGAAAGAAAATGCTGGAAAATTGCAATATTAAGGAGAGGTCAATTTAAAAGAGGATATTATGGAAGCAATAATTTTAGTTTTTATTTGGTTAGAAATAAGAGAAATGAATAAAAAATTAAATAAAGGGTGATAAAGTTGATTAAATTTAAAATGAAAGATGGAAAGTCAAAGTTTCAAGTAGAAGGTAATCCAATATTGATTTTATCAGAGGCAGTAGCATTTTCAAGGTCAATTTCAAGATTAATTTCAAATAAAGAGTGTGATAAAGAATTAGAAAATTTATACAAAGAAATCTATGAAGAGGGAATTAAGGAAGCCTTAGATGATGAATTTAATATGGAAACATTTGTGAATTATGCAGTTATGAGAGTTAATAACTATAATATTTCAGCAGAATTAGATAAAAAAAGTTAAGGGGAGGTCAAAGTGATTAAATTTGAATGTACAGGTAATGGAACTGTTTTTGAAGCAGATGGTGTAACAGAGGAAGTATTATCCCTAAAAAAGCAATTGGTACAAAATTTATAAAATTGTGTGAGGAATGTGAAATAGAGATTGAGAAAATGCTGGAGGTCAAAAATGAGCGTTAAGAGAACAAGAAAAGAGAAAAAGGAAATGTTAATTAAGATTGATGATATTCTTTCAACAATGAAAGAGTATGGCAAATGGTGGCTGGAGTTGGACAAAAGAGTTTCTGATGTGGAAGATGATATTTATCAGGTTAAAACAGATTTTACAATGGATAGGGATTTAGGATTAATCAATGAAATTAATGTTCTTAGAAAAGCCAGAAGAAAAGACATGAAAAAACATAAAGAGCTTGAAGACACCTGTTTTATTTTATTCATAATTGTATGTGTTGAAGCTATTGCAATAGCATTTTTATCAGGATGCATATTTTAAATGAAAAATCCCCCGAGGGAACGGCAATTCCCAAAGGGGGACAAAGTAAAATAAAGATGCTTTAATACTAAATTAAAGAGTGCGTATTTGTCAAGAGGAGATATTAAAATGGTTTATAAAAAATTACTTCAAATTCAGACTAGCTTAAAAGCACCAAAATCACAGTATAATAAATTCGGCAATTACAACTACCGTAATTGTGAGGATATTTTAGAGGCTGTAAAACCTCTTTTAAAAGAATTAAATGTAGTTGTCGTCATAACAGACGACATTGTTTTTTTAGAGGGAAGATTTTATGTAAAAGCTACTGCAAAATTAATTGATATAGAGGACGGAACAAGTATTGAGAATGTGGCTTTTGCTAGAGAGGAAGAATCTAAAACTAAAATGGATGGTTCACAGATTACAGGAGCAAGTAGTTCATATGCCAGAAAATACGCTTTAAATGGCTTATTTGCTATTGATGACACAAGGGATAGTGATACTACAAATAAAGGTGAAAACAGTGATAAGAAACAGAAACAAGCCATTAAAAGCACACCTAGAAACAATACAGTTGTTTGTCCAAAATGTGGTGGTGAAATGAAAGAGAATATAACAATGAAAACTGGAAATGTTATTTCTCCGGAAGAATTTATTTCACGATATGGAATGTGTGATAAGTGCAAAAAGAAAGAAAAAGAAAATTTAAAAAATGCTGGTAGTGATTGTAGTAGGGAGAATAAAGATGTTATACAAAAGGTGTCATAAGTGTGGTTGTCTTTGGAACGTTTCTAGTACTTTGTTAAATCTAAAAATTTACACTTGCCCTAAGTGTAGAAGAAAGAAGGGAAAAAAGAATGGCAACAAAAAGGTATTATTGGTTAAAACTCAAGGAAGATTTTTTTGATGACGATACAATCTCATTCATTGAAGAACAAGAAAATGGTGTATATTATGTTAATTTCTATTTGAAATTATGTTTGAAAAGTGTGAAAACTGAAGGAAAATTAATAAGGCTTATCGGCGAAAATTTGATACCATATGATATTAAATCTCTTTCAAAAGTAACAAATACACCAGTAGATACTGTCAGAGTAGCTATGAAATTATTTGAAGAGATAGGTTTGATTAAATTGTTAGAGAGCGGAGAAATCTATTTGCAACAAATTGATGAACTTATAGGCACTGAAACCGATAAGGCAAGAATTATGAGAGAAAAAAGGGCGATTGAAAAATTAAGTGGTAACAATGTTACCCAATTGTTACCCGAATGTTACCCAGAGATAGAGAAAGAGAAAGAGTTAGAGATAGAAAAAGAGAAAGAGAGAAATATAAATAAAGGTGCTAAAGCACCTGATGAGGGCAAGCCTTCTAAAAAATCTAATAAGAAAAAAGATAACACAGTTTATTATCCTGATGATAAAGAATTAAATGATACTGTAATTGATTTTATAGAGTTTAGAAAGAATATTAAAGCTCCAATGACTGATAGAGCTGTTCAAATAATGGTTAATAAACTTAACTCAATGACAGATGATAGAACAGAAAAAATAAAAATACTAGAACAGTCCATGCTGAATAGCTGGAAGGGGATTTTCCCATTGAAAGGGGATAGTAATTATGGATATAAAGGAAAAGATGAGAAAGATAAAGACAATGGAGAGGACTACTCAGACATTGGACAGAGTTTCTGAACTTTTAAAAAATGAAAGAGACGGATTGAATAAACTTAAAAATCTTATATCAGACAGTTATGATTGCCCTCTGTGTAATAACAGAGGGTGGACTGCTGAAATAATGAATAATGCTGTAATATGTGTTGAATGTTCTTGTGTTCCTGTTAGGAGGAATATAAAAAGAGTTGAAAATAGCGGTTTGGCAAATGTGATTGATAAATATACTTTGGAAAATTACAAGGTTTCTTCTGACTGGCAGGAGCATATAAAAAGAACTGCTTATGAGTTTTTAGAAATTAGAAAAGGCTGGTTCTTTATAGCAGGACAAAGTGGTGCAGGTAAAACTCATATCTGCACCGGAATATTCAATGAGCTTATTCAAAAGGGTTATGACGCTAAATATATGCTGTGGCTTGATGATAGTTATAAATTAAAGAAAAATGATGAAGACGCTGACAGGTTAAGAGAATTTTTGAAAAATGTTCAGGTCCTCTATATAGATGACTTATTTAAGACGGAAAAGAATGATATACCTTCTCAGGCTGATGTTAAATTAGCCATGGAAATATTAAATTTCAGGTACATAAATAACAAAGTTACACTTATTTCATCTGAAAAGAATATATCTGAGATATTTGATATTGATGTTGCCATAGCAGGAAGAATAACTGAGATGAGCAAAGGATTTTTGATTAATATTAAAAATGGTAAAGAAAAGAATTATAGATTGAAAATGTAGAGGTGTAGAAAATGAAGAATCAAGTAATAATTGATGATACAACAATAAGAATTATGTTTGAAAATGAAGATGAAGTTAGCAGATTTTTTAAAAAAATCATGCGTTTTATGGGTCAGATTGGTTTTTATGTGGTCAAAGATAAAGAAATTAAAAAATATTATCCAACCCTAACCAATTCTCATAGATATGGCAGATATAAAGATTTAAAGTTTAAATCAAATTATTGGAACCGTGATATTAAAATTGATTTTTTTCAAGATATAAATAAAGAACATTCGGAAAGCGGGTTTTATGACTTTCATAAATATGAGAAAATGCCTTATTTAATCAGAAAACAATATGAACTTACAGAAAATAAAATATGTGAATTTTTAAAATCAGAAGGATTTAAAATAACTAATTACAGAAATGAAGTTGAAAAGGGAGAAGAATTTATTATAAATGATTATATAAAAAAATGGCATCACCCTCAAAAAGAAAAATTTGATATTTCAGAGATAGAAGGTCAAACAGCTGAAATCTGTAATAGCCAGGATAGAGATAAGAAAATATTATACAACGGTCGAACAAAATATTTTAGAGATTACAGAGGTTATCTTGCTAGAGGAGTTATATATCACAACATAAATAATATGTGGTGGGTGTTACTTCCGAGCGGTGAGGTTAAAAATAAGGCTAATTTTGAATTATTTGATTTGAAAGATACAGATTTTAGAGGAAGAGTAGCCTTTAAGAATGTTCCAAGAGAATATGAAATCAGAAAAGAACAACTGGCTCTTTGCTCTATAAAAGAACTTGAAAATGAATTGAAGAGGAGAAAAAGAAAATGAAAAACTCAGAAGCATTAGCAATTTTTTGTAATATCAATAATAGCAAAGAATGTAATTCTAAAAAAATAGAAGCTATAAAAAATGTTACTGAATATGGATTGGTATATATGAGTATATCAAAACAGGAATATGTCAATGCGTTGGATTGGCTTATGACTAATTATGATTTTAAGGAAAATGACAGAGAAGGAGAAAACATAAATGAATAAAGTAATTTTAACGGGAAGGCTTGTAAGAGAACCTGATGTTAGATATTCACAGGGAGTAGAGCCTGTTGCTATTGCAAGATATACATTGGCTGTAAATAGAAGATTTTCAAAAGAACAGGAAACAGATTTTATAAATTGTATTGCTTTTGGTAAATTGGGAGAGTTTGCAGAAAAATATTTTAAAAAGGGACAGCTTATAAGTATTGTTGGAAGACTTCAAGTTCGTTCCTGGAATGACCAAAAAGGACAGAAAAGGTGGTCTACTGATGTAATTATAGAAGAACAGTATTTTGCTGAGAATAAGAAGTCATCTGAAAATTACAGTAAAAATGA
>CALUUV010000095.1 GCA_944324055.1 Candidatus Gastranaerophilales bacterium
AACATACTTTAGATTGTAACACGATTCTAATATTAATATTTGATTTTATAAAATTAGAATTAATATATAATATAGATTATGAAAAAAATATTCATCGCATTAGTTTTATTTATATTTGGAATAACACAAGTTGCTCTTGCAGATCCTGAATTAAGAGATTATAACGGTGTTGAACTTCCAGCAGGAACATTTATACAAGTAATTTCTATGCAAGAAATATCAACACTTTCAACTGATGAAAACAACACTCTAAGATTTGTCGCAACTAATGATACATTTATGTTTGATACAAATTTAATTCCTAAAGGAACAATGTTTTTCGGAAAAATAGAAAAGAAAAACGAACCAATCATTGGAACTAATGCATCAATGGTTATAAGAATTACAAAATTAAGATTTGCAGACGGATACGAAAACCCTCTTTACGCATATATTTATAGTAATAATGGATGTCTTATAGGTGGTGAAATGACTGAACCTGCATCTTATGATACAATTCCTCATTACCACAAAGGAATTTGCAGACACTACCTCGGAGTCTTAAAATGGGTTCCAGGGCCTTCAAGAAAAATGGGCGAGCACGTAACAATTGCTCCAGGTGCAGAATTATTAATAATGCTTAAAGGTCCTGCCTATCTAACTCATTCATTAAGTGATTGACAATATTAAGATTACGAATACAATATTATAATAATACTAGGAGGGAGTTCTATGAAAAAAAATATAAGCTTATTATTAATAGCATCATTATTTACAATGACAACAGGATTAGCTGCACCTAATTACAATTACAGAGGTGGTGCACAAGATCCTAAATATCAACAATCATACTACCCTGCTCCTATCAATAGAGCATACAATAATACATTAAAAGGTCGTGTTGTTACTGTTCCTGCTGGGCAAACAGTACCAGGCTACGTATCAACACCAATAAGTTCAGCATATACATCAGTTGGACAAACAATTCAAATTTCATTAGGCTCTGATTTCTGCTACAACGGAAACATGATTGCACCTGCTGGAAGTACAGTAATTGGTACAGTTATTGAATCTAGCAAAGCAAAACGTGGTAGCATGAATGGTAAACTTTGTATCAGATTCAACCAAATCATAACTCCATATGGATTACAAATTCCAATTTCTGCAGTAATAAAAACAGCAGATAACTCAGGAGTTCTAGTTGGTGGAACTAAAATGGATGTAGCAAAAGACTATGCTAAAGATGCTGTAGGCGGAGCTGCAGTTGGTGCATTATCAGGATTAGTATTTGGAGCGCTAGCAGGTGGCAATGTTGGCAGAGGTGCAGCACTAGGAACAGCTGTTGGTGCTGGTGGCGGTGTTGTTAAATCAGTTATAGACAAAGGACAAGACGTTGAAATACCTGCAGGAGCTTCTCTTGAACTTGTTTTAACTCAACCTGTTACTGTTACACCTTCTTCTTATGACTATGAACAATAGTTAATAAGGCTAAAACAATTAGAGGATACTCTTAAATTATTTTTTATGTAGTATAATTTAAGAGAAAGAGAATTATGGCATTATTAGGAAATAAATACAATTTCATAGATGACGATGAACAAGAAGATGAGGTTTATACACTCCCAGCAGTCGTAAGAAAAAATGACGAAGGGATTAATTTCAAAGATTCTGTTGCAATGTCTGTTATACTTCATCCACTAACAGTATTTTTAGTTTGGATGTTTATTTTTATTGCTGGTTTATTAGGTATTAAATTCTTAATGTTCAATAAACCTGATATGGCACACAAAAAAGATATTGAATTTGTCTTAGTTGACAGAGAAGCAATGCCAAGAGACATGAATACTAAAAATAGAGCTGATATGAATTCTCGTTCAGGTGGAATTAATAACCCTAAAAAACCTGTGTCATTACCATCAGCTGCACAATCAAAACCATCTTCAAGCAGCAGTTCTCTTCAAAAAATGATTCAAAAACAACAAAAACAAATACAAAGAGAACAAAAACAAGTTATAAAACAACAAAAAGTTCAACAACAACAGGCAAAAACAGCTCCAATTAAAAAGCAAACTTCAAGTCCTGCACCACGTCCTGCAACAAGCAGACCAGCTGCACCAACAGTTGCACCTAGTACAAGACCGGTTGCAGCACCTCCAAAGGTTGCAATAAAACCTACATCACCATTCTCAGTACCTGTTCCTTCAGGACTACCTGCTGCTAAATCTTTATCAACAGGACCTGTTGGTGGAACATCATCTTCTTCAGGTGCTAAATCTGGTGGATATTCTTCAGGAGGAAGCAGCGCAGGAAGATATGCTCCAGCACCATCTCTTGCTCCTTCATCAAGTGGTGGCTCTGGTCAATTAGCTAGAGGTTCTGGCGGATCAGGTGGAAATGTTGGAAACCCTGGTGGCGGAGGGGGAAGACCTGGTATTGATGCTATCAGAGAACCAGATTTCGGACCTTATATGAGAGAGTTACAACGTAGAATTAAACTTAACTGGAACCCTCCTAAAGGAAACGAAAGTAAAAGAGTTGTACTATTATTCAAAATAGCAAAAAGTGGTAGAATGCTATCTTGCAGAGTTCTTAAATCATCAGGACTTCCTGCAGCAGACCAAGCAGCACTAAGAGCAGTTGAGTTAACAGCTCCATTTAGACCACTTCCTGCTGAGTTTAGAGGACAAAGTATTGATATCCAATTCACGTTTGATTACAACGTATTTGGTGCAAGATATTAATAAAACAATTAGCGAATATTTAGAAAGAGGATAAAATTATGGATTTATTATTACATTCAATTCAATTAGACTGGCCAGTATTATTGCCAATTCTAATTTGTTCAATTTTAACTATTGCAGCTGCAATAAATAGAGTTTCTTTTTATAACAAAAATAAACGTGACGTTGTTCAATTTATTCCAAAATTACAAAAAGAATTAGCTAAAAATAACCTAGTTGGAGCTCAAAATCTTGCTATCCAATGTGGTGGTGTTATTGGTGAAGTAACTGAAGAAGCTGTTAGAATTTTCTCTGAACAAAAAAATGGTTTCTCTCGTTCTTTTGACATTGCTGCTAGCTTAGCATCAAGAAAATTAGAAAATCATTTAACTATCTTAGGTACAATTGGTGGTGTTGCTCCTTTCCTAGGGTTATTTGGTACAGTTGTTAGAATCCTTTATACTTTCCAAGATTTAGCAACTCAAGGTAATCAATCAGCAGCAGTTGCTATGGGTATTGGTTCAGCTCTTATTGCTACTGCATTCGGTCTTGGCGTTGCGATTGTTGCAGTTATATGTTTCAACTCTTTCCAAGCAATCGTTAAACGTTTTGAAGATGATTTCCAATTAATTAAGCTTTTATTCTTAAGCTTCGTTGATTCTGAAGATGAATCAAATACAGGTAAATCTCAAAGTATAGCATTATAATCAATAGGAAATTACTACAATGGGAATGAAAACAGGCAAAGGCAAAAATGCCATGTTTACAGAAATAAATATTACACCGCTTACAGATATCTTCTTGGTACTGTTAATTATCATGATGGTTGTAGCTCCTACATTCCAATCTGTTGATAATTCAATCACAGTTCCTGAAATCAATAGTGGTGTTTCGATTGAACAAAAAAATGCAACTGTTTCTGTTACCCAAAGTGGTGCTATGTTTTTGAATGATAAAAAAGTAAATCCAGATAATTTAGCAGCTGCATTAATTGAATTAAAACCAACTTTAGAGAAGAAAGAAGTTGTTGTTAAGGCTGATGAAAAAGTTAAGAGCGCAGAAATAATGAAAATAATGAATGCTGCGCAAGAAGCCGAATACAAAAAACTAATTGTTGCAGGTGAACCTTTAAATAAAAAGGCTCAAAAAGTCCTAGAACAACAAAGCGATATTATCGAACAAAACCAAGAACAACTTGAAGAAATGGGGGTTAATTAATTATGAAAGATTCATTTAATGAAATTAATATTACACCTCTTACTGATATTTTCTTGGTATTACTTATTATAATGATGGTAATTGCACCATTATTAGACCAACAAGGGCTTAATTTAACTGTACCTGAAAATGTTAAAGCAGAAAACGTTAAAGAAGCTAAAACAATCAACTTTGTAGTAACAAACGATAACAAATTTTTATTAAACGGACAAGAAGTTGCTGCAGAAAACCTTGAAGCAGTAATTGCAGATCAAGCAAAAACTTTAACAGATGGTTTATTGATACAATCTGATCCAGAATCAACTCACGGAGCGATTGTTAAACTTATGGATTCTGCGAGAAATGCAGGAGTTACAAATATTTCTGTTGTAGGATTATAATTTATTTTATATCCTCAATATTTTGCCCTGTAACTTCTTGAACCTTATTCCTTCTCATATCTTGCTCTTGAGAAAGGTTATCGATATATTTATCTAAATTCTTAAAGCCTATATAACTTAGCGCTGTTGTTGCAATACCTATACCAAATTTGACATAATTTGAGAATTTGGATTTCACTGCAACAGTTATACCTAGCATTGGAGCAAGTAGATTTGAAAATAACCTTTGATTATTATTCATTCTATCTGCTAATTGCCTTTTTTTCATAAACTTATCAAGATTTTCTTCAGGCAAAACATACAATCTATCTTTTGAATTTTTGATTGATTTATCTTTTTCTGATATTAAAACCCTTTTGTTATCTAAGTTTTTAATTAATGCAAATTCTAACACCATAAAAATCCTTTAAATAATTTTATTTAGCATTAATAGATTTCAAAACATTAAAAGGAACTTCTCCCCTTTTAACATTTTCAGCTCCAGTTAAGGGATTTCTGATAACCTGTTCTGACATAAATTTATCCTTTGTCTGAACATAACTTTCACGTCCTAAACCTGCAGGATAGTAAATATTTACCCCACTAGAAACCTTATCACCATTTTTAGGTTTACTAAACCAACTAACAATATTGCCAGTTTTCTTATTACGAATAATTTTTATTCTTCCATTTTCATTATTTATAATTTCTCTTGAAAAGTTTTCATTAAATTTTTTGATAAAATTTTCTCTTTTTTCTTTCAAAATATCAGCAGCTTTTTTCATTTTTTCTGCAGCTATATCTTGAACTGTTTTTTCTTTAAGTCTTACAACATTTGTTATTTTACCATTATTATTATTTCCACTATAAATCTGATATGCGCCATTTTTAGCCAATTCTTTATGAATAAATTTATTATTTTTAGTTATTACTTGCTTATAATGTTCACCTTTTATAACTTTTGTACCTGATGGTAAGATTTTTGTTGTAACACCATTTTTAGCTTTTACCCAAATATGATTATTAGCTTTATTAAGTACATTTTTAGTATCTTTTAGAGCAACTTTTTTAAACCCTTTAGCATACATTTTTATTGTATTTAAAGATAAATTCATAACAAAAATCCCTTTCACACACAATCAGATTACATATTTATAAAAAATATGAATATATGAATTTGCTCTATGGTATGTACTATTTTACATTAATTAATAATTTATTTTCCCAAATATAAGCAGTTGAAATACTTTCTTCTAAAGTTTTTTGTGGATTCCAACCTAAAACTTCTTTTGCCTTTGAATTATCAGCAACTAAAGAGGCAGGATCTCCAGCACGTCTTGGCATAACATTTACAGGGATTGTTTTTTCTGTAACTGTTTCACAGGCAGAAAAAACTTCTTTTACTGTATCACCATTTTTTGTCCCGAGATTAAAATAATTTGTTTCTCCACCATTATTTAAATACTCTAAAGCCAAAATATGAGCTTGTGCTAAGTCTTCAACATTTATATAATCTCGAACACAAGTTCCGTCTTTTGTTGGATAATCATCACCATACATTTCAAATGTTTTACCTCCACTGAAAGTAGATTTTAAAACATTAGGAATTAAATGTGTTTCAGGTTCATGCCATTCTCCAACTCTAGCCTTTGAATCAGCTCCTGC
>CALUUV010000096.1 GCA_944324055.1 Candidatus Gastranaerophilales bacterium
CTTGAATATTACCTTGTCTTTTCCGATGTAATTATCAATGTCTTCCTGTACTGCTTTCTCGATTGCAGCTATAGTCTGTTTTTCAGTGTCATAGATTTTGCTTGTGATAAATAGTTTCATAGTTTTCCCCCTTTAGATTTTTGTGATTTAATGATTAATGTAATTCCCATTTTGCCCTTCAAGAATGATATAAGTCCGGTATAAGCATCAACCCTGGCTCTTTCTCTCGGCATGATTTCCAGAGCTTGTTTAAGGTTAGATTGATGCAGAGGCCGGTTTTAAAACTCTCCCCATACATTTCCCGGAGAGTATCAATATCATTCTGGTATTTTTTCGGGATTTTAATTTCTGTAGCTGTCTTTTCTTCGATAACATCAGGCTCAGCTTTTGTATTTTCTTCCTGACGGCTTGAAATTACTTCTCTTTCATTCTCAAGCATCATATTAATAAATTCCTCAAACATGAAATTATTGTTTTTTATTCATTATTTAGGATTTTAGGGCCTGAGAATCGCGTTTTTGTCATTTGGAGGTAGGATATGAAAGGGGATAAAAAAACACCAGAGAGCTATGTCCCTGGTGCTTTTTATTAATTATGTTAAGCATATTTATAGCTTACATTATGATTTAATTTTAACATAAATCTTAAATTACCATGTAACTAATTATAATGTTATTATGGTAAATGTATATCATTGTTATATTAAATGTCATCAGTAACTTATTTCTGCATAAGGCTTAAGATTGTATACTAAGTTAGAGAATTCCTTTAATAACTTAAAATTATCATTTAGCAATACATAATTATCATCTTTAATTCCAACAAAACCATTTGAAGTAATAGATACAATTTTATTTACACGATATTCGGAAATTATATTTTCATCCATTGACATTGCTACATATTCATTTCCCATTCTTGCAATGAACATACGACCATTACAATATGGAATATATTCATATTTATCTTTAATTAAAATGTTACCATTTTTATCCATAATTCCAGAGCCATACTCAGTTCTAAAAACAATATATCCTTCATTTCTTACAATCAAAGACTTATAACTGCTATTTGCAGGTATAATAACCTTTCCATCAATAGATTTCACTCCCCATTCCCCAATTGAAGTTACATAAGGAAATTTTTTATCATGAATAGAAATCCACTTTGCAGGAGAATCTACATATTGTTTATTATCATCATTTATAACATTGCATATAACTTCGCCATCAAAATTAATATATGATATTTTTTCATCTGTAAAAGCCAAAAGCAATCCTTCATCTACATAAAATAACATAACATATTGATATGGAATTATAATTTTTCCCTCTTTGTTTATACATCCATACATTTCAGTATGATTATCCCTAACTATTGCTAAACCATTATTAAAACTAAAAGCTTGATCAATGTTGTTAGGTAAGTTTAATATTACTTCTCCCTTCTTATCTATATACGAAATATTATCATTCCCTTTAATAACAACTGGCGCTAATCCTTCATTAAAAGAACCATAACTTAAATAGTTTGCACTTACTATTTTTTCTGGTTCTTTAATATTATGTAATTCGTAAGAACCATCTAACCTCTCTACAAAAAAACATTCATCTGTTACAACAGAAGGAGTTCCTGTAAAAAGTGGCTTTAATGATACATTCCCTTTTACATCTACAATCCCCCATTTATCATCGGTATTATCATAGTATGCAAAATGAGTTATTTCCATTGGTTGTTTTATATCATTACATGATGATAAAATTAATATGCCAACAATAAAAACTGACATTAGTGATTTTACTAGTGCTTTCATTATGTTTAAATTAAATAATTTATATAAAGATATTTATTTTCAAGTGTTGAATTAAGATATGATTAATAATTAAATCTATTTTCCTACAAAAGAAAAGTATAGTTGTTTAAAATTCTCGTCCATGATCAGCCTGTTCTCTATTGCCTCTTCATAGCATTGGGTATTTCTATTTGCTATGACAACTTGAGTTACAGACTCTTTAATCATACCTAACCATAATGGCAGATTAAAAGCCGTAGGATTTCCTTGATAAACACATAATTTTGCTATATTTCCACATGAAGCTACAGAATAAGCCACAAAAAGCATATTATGTAATTTAATCTTGTTTTTAACCTCAACATACTCCTTTTCTGCTGTCAACGAAAAATCATCAGGTCTTTTCTTACATACAAGATGATAATATAATCTTACGATAAGTTCTATTACAGCATTCGTTGTAGTCATAGATACCAGATGCCTTAAGTCATAGCCTTCCAGATACATATACCTAGCAACTTCAGCAATGCTTCGTTGTTTGTCCCCCAAACTTCCGAACTGAAGTAGCTGCAAATAGCTCCACCCTGGGATAGGAATACCCATTTTTGTAAATACATCCGATAAAAGATGACCCAACCATAAAATAGGAGCAGTAAACAATTTTTCAAAACCAGCCTCAGTAACCTTTTCAACAACAAGACAGCCGTTCTTATCTATACAACTAAATGTGCCGGAGACAATATCTTTTATTCCCCATATCAATCCTGCTACAGATGGATCATGTGCCAAACTATGCAGTCTATGACTCCTAGGGTTTAAACCAATTATATCAGGATCAACAGACTTGTCATAAGGAACTTTAAAATGATTCTCCAAAGTAGTAATCCATTGGGAAGCTTTTCCGTTTTCATCAAGTCCAATACTTCTTAGTATCTCCGTTAAATAACCTCCTTCCTGCAAGAATCTTTCTCCGTTTCTGACTATTATCGTATCTTTTGGAATTTTGACAAGGAAAATATCAATCACAGCTGCTAACCCACCACTCAATGCTGCTACAATATAATCCATTGGCTGCATTTTCATGCTATTATTGGAAATATTCTTCTTGTCATTAAAAGGGAAGATATTTTCTATATACATATCCAAGTCTGAAGTTGCAGTATCATTGTTATACTCCAGTTGTTCCAATCCAAGATTCTCTCTTATGGCATTAACCTTATTAAGCAAATCATCCAACCGTTGAGAATTTTCCAATTGTTTTTCTGCAAGTTCACCCTTATTTTTCTCTAATTCAGAATATGTTTGTTCTAACTGTTCTTTATCCTTGTCAAAATCTAAGAAATCCATTTTACTTCAGTTTTTGAAATTCGTCTATTGCTTTGGTAAGATATTCAATAGCTTCCATCAGATTTTTAATCTTATCCTCGTTTTTTTTGTTCTCCAGTTTTAAAACGGTAACTTCCCTCTGCATTTCAGCCAAATTATCATTTAGTTTCAAGATAATTTCCTGCATTGTTTTGACGTCATGTTGTATTCCCAAGACAATTTCTTTCAATACAACCTCAATTTTAGCCAATTCAGTTAATACAATCTGAGGAGTAGCTGAAGCTAATGCACCAATTCCCATTCCTGTACTTCCACCTAATACCAAAGCACCACCAACCAAAACAGCGATACCTCCTGCAATTCCAAATCCACCAGCAGCTATTGCTCCTCCACCAAGAGCTGCCATCCCTGCACTAAAGGCAGCAGCACCAACAAGTCCCGGAGCGGCAAAAGCGGCTGCAATAGGGTTTATAAAAAACAAGACTATGGCAACTGCAACTATCATACCTGTACCTCCAGCCAACAATACCTTAGTCCAAAATCCTGAAAGAGAACGTAGAGACTCTTGATAGCGTTTTCTGAATATATCAATATATTTAAAATCAATCTCCAATAATTCAGCAATATTAACCAAACTATTTTTCTGAGTTTCTTCGTTCAAGGATAAACCATTAAATATATTCTTTACCTTATCAATGAAGTTCTCATTATTAATTTCTTTATTATCAAGTGTATAATACGGAGTAAACAAAGTACATTCAAGAAGTATCAAATAACGCCATGCATTGATTGACACAGCATTTTCTTCTTGCAAGAGTTCTTCCAATAGATTGTTATTATCAATTTTAGCTATATCTGTTTTTGATGAAGGTGCTGGACATTCACATTCTTCAGGTATTGCTTCAAGAGTTATCACACCGTTTTCATCCACATAAGATATTGGAGACTCACATTCTTCAGGTTTTGTCTTTTTTGTCTCTTTTTTGTTTAAACCTTCCAAAAAATTATTGATATTATCGGTCCATGCATCCAACCAAGTCTGTTTCCTTATTGCTTCTTCAGGTTTATTGTTGGCTTTAGTATTAATAATATCGTTTACGATAATTTGTCTTTCTAGACTGAATAATAAACAAGTTTGTTTATAGGTCAAACCAAATTCAGAAATAAATCCATTCATATTCTTTAATGCAAAAACAAACCTATAAGCCCCAGAATTCGGCATTAGATTAAACAAAGAAAGCGTGAGGCTTGTCCTGCTATTCACCAAAGAACAGGCATCGCCAAACGCCATCTAGGAGTGAATAAAAAGAAACAATACTCTCACGCCTGTACGATATATGAACCGATACAACATTGGCTATACCGGGAACATATACAAACAGAAAATGAGCGTAATATTGTCCTTTATCCTCCTATATATGAAATTGGCGATTTCGTTCTTTCGGATAAAAGCAAAAAACGCTTTCTATTATGATCCAACCATTTATCCGGTCAGACATTGCAAATATAACGTTTTTTGTTCAATATTACGCTCTGTTAAAGAGTATTATTTCTTTCAAAGGTAAGGATTTATGGTATTTCTCAGACGGAATTTCTTATAAAATATTATCTTTACAACAAAAAAGATGGCTAATAGCAACTTATATGTAGAAGTATGGACTAAGATTCTTCCTTATATCTTAGAGTCCTTGAGAAATGGTGGTGGTTCTTATAATCTTAATCCTGATTTATTCCTCAATGTTGGAAATAGAAAAAGTAGTGGTTATGGATTCAGACTTGACATTGTAAATGGTAATGTTCCTGTTAAGTCTGGTTCTGCTGTTGCCAGAGATTTAAAGCTTGTGTTGGATTCATGCTCTGAGTTTATGTCTTTATCATCGAACCAAACCATAACTATTAGAATGGGAAGGAATTTTGATTTACATATTATATCATAAATCATCGGGTAAGGGGCTATGTAAATAGAACTGAGTCAAACCTTTAACCAGTCATTTTTAAAATTCAATTCAACTTCGGATACAGCTAATTTACAGATATTTATCCGAAAGAAAAATTTGAGACAATTTCGTTTATTAGGGATTGACACAGTTTGATTTATGGTCTCGGTAAGGGGGTAGGATATAATACATAACCGATAGGATAATGGAATATTTCATTTAGGGGATTTTATCTTTTATAAAGGTTTTTGAATACTTTGCAGAATTTTTTATTCCACCCTACAGGTATTATGTATATAACTCCTTACCCCCTAACACACCTTTCTTAGCCATATTTCCCCATCAAAACCAGAAGACAACTATAGTGCCATTTTTCTTCTTTTTTTTAATATACTATATATAGGGTATAGAATATTTTTGGCAGTAATGGAGGAATATGAAATAAATATAGCTATCCTCATTCTACATTATCATTTAAAGAAGAAAGAAAAGAAAAAAAGAGAAACTACCTTTTCCAGATAGTCTCCCTTCTCATTATTACATTAATCATCTACTTCCTCAAACTCATGGAATGAAAAGAATAGATCCTCTTCATCTTCATTCTCCTCAACATATTCATCCAATCTCTTTTGAATACCATCTACCGTATTGTCTTCTATCTTTACTCCTATAAGATTTTCAATAAACTCCACCGCCTGATTTATGGTTTCAAAATACTCTATATCTTCACCATAATCTAGAACATATTTGGATTTAAAGAATACTCCATCCTTGTCATTTGTCTGATATATTCCACATCCGGG
>CALUUV010000097.1 GCA_944324055.1 Candidatus Gastranaerophilales bacterium
AATATTTAATAATTACCTTATAAAATAAGATAATTTTAAGATTTTTTGATATTATATTTTTATGAGTTCTATTATTTTATTAGTGTTAGTAGTTTTATGTATTATTTTTTATTCGCTAAAAAAAAGAGAACTATCAAATAATGTTATAAAAAATCAAGTTATTTTCAAGCCTAAAGAAAGATTGAGTTTAGGTAATTTAATATATGGACCATTTAAAATTTTATCTAAGGACGATTTTGTCCTGATTAATAATGTTTCAAATTGTGGTTATTGGATATATAAAAAAGATTCAAAACAAGAAAATGGATATTTTATTACCACACCATTAGAAGAACTAAAAGATAAAGAGTTCTTATTAGATTTAGAAGATTCAGTTGAAAATTATTATTTTTTTATAATAAGTGCAAAAGAAGCTCTAAATAGTAATAGAGTTGATTTTATCAATCCACAAACAGAAAAAGGTTATATTAAACAGTTGCATATATATCATGGTACTCAAAAGCTATTAACAATCGATAATTTATATAAAATTTTAAATATTAATAAGTATGGAGAGTGCCTTTACCAGACAATATCAGAAAATCATAAATTAAACTTATACAATTGGATAATAGAAGATGGAAATCAACTTATAGCCAAAGACTTAGAATATAATGCAAATTTACATTATTATGGATTAATTTTTGAAAACATAAGAGAGATTCAGTTTAATTTTTTTGAAAATGAGAATTTGTGTTTTTATTTTTACAAAAAAGAATGTGATTCTTATTACATAATAATGGAATATTGCAAAATTAATAATATTGAAATTGAAATATTGTCAAATAAATTTGATGATGACATAAATACTGTAAATTATAAAATCAAAATTAATAAAAATAATATTGAAGCTATTGAATTTCTTTATTATTGTTTAAATAGAATTTATACCTCTTTTTCTAATATTAATGCTTTTAGTTGCGATTTATATGACAACAAACAAAAATTATCTACTTGTGGTGGTTCTGCTGTTTATAATATTCCGTTTATGGATTATTTTAAAGGAATTAACGGTCAATACAGGATATTAAATACAATAGCCCAGCATTCTCTATCAAAAGAGCAAAAAGAAAATTATAGGAATCTCGTTAAAAATATTTATACTAAGTTAAACCTAGATTTGAATTATAACAACTTACCTAAAGAATTTCTTGAAGGTCTTGTTTCGGAGGATTTAATGTATGAAACAATTAAAAAATTTATAATCAAAGAAAATAAACAAAAGATTGATTTTACTAATATATCATTTGAAAAGTACTTAAAAGATAAATATGCCAAAAGCTATAAAGAAATAAAGCAGACTTTAATAGCAAATAAAATAATAAAATCTAAGTGGAAATCCGAACAAGAATTATTTAGATTAGTTTATAAGTATTATCCTGATGCAATTTATCAATATAGAGCAAGATGGTTAGGGTTACAGTCTTTAGATATTTTTATACCAAGTCTAAATATAGCAATTGAATATCAAGGTGAACAACATTATAAAGCTATTGAACTTTTTGGAGGAGAAGAAGGTTTTCAAAAAAGATTACAAATGGATGAAAAAAAACGCAAGCTATGTCAAGAAAACAAAGTAAAACTAATTGAATGGAAGTATAATGAAATAATTAGTAAAATAACGCTAGATAAAAAAATTCCTCATAAAAATTGTTCTATAAATTCAGTATGTGATAAACTTTGAATATTAAGTTCTTTTAAAGCTTTGTATAATCCGTTTTTGTTTTTTGCTCCATCGTTCGTTAATATTACATAGTTATTTAAATATCCTGATATTGCTAAATTCAAATCGTGATTAAAATTCTCTTCCCTATTATTTTTTTACAACCATGTTTTGTTAATACTTGTTTTATGTTTTCAACTAAAACATCATTTGGAAATAAACAATTTCGATTTATACAAGGAGCATTAAGCATAAATGCCCCAGCTGTTTCATTAGCATATGTGCATTTTATTTCAATTAATTTATGTTTTAATTCAAGATTTTTAATTTTGTCCAATTCTTTTTCTTGAGATAAGATATAAAAAAAAATTAAATTTGTCTTTCCCTTTTTTATGTTATCCTGATTATCATATAAGAAATTAAAAGAATTGCTATCTAATAAAATATTCATATATTTATTATATCATATTCAAAATTCCCAAATTGCCCTTTGCCTCAATCCCATAAACTTAATATTACAGTTTGAAGATTGGGCTTATAGTCCCACAATCAATAGGACTTTTACAGGACTGCCGAAAAACTTCGATTTCAGTAATTTACAGGCTAATTTAAGGCTACTCTTTGTATATTAAAGTCCTAATAAAGTCCTGTTTGAACTATTTAAAAATCAACGTCGCTCCACTTCCGACCGCTATAATTTAGTATTGTTGGGCAAGTATACCCAACCGACAGTTGATAGCTTATATACAAACCGGACTTTTAAATACACCGTTTGTTCGAAAATTTAAAAATAAATTGCATATTCAAAATAATATGTTTAACCCGAACAAATTGGTTCGAATCCTCAAAACGAAATCTTTGCATGAAAAAATAGGCCCGGTGGGATTCGAACCCACGACCAAAAGATTAAGAGTCTTCTGCGCTACCACTGCGCCACGAGCCTTTATGGTAATAATACCAAATTTATTATTTATTATAAATGAATTATATGCCTAACTAAGTAAAATATCAAGTTATTAATCTAGTATATCTTTTATTCTTTGTTGAGCATCTTTATTCATATCATAATTAGGAGTTGATTTTTTTATATAATTATAATGACGATAATACATTCCAATATCACCATCATTGGTTAAAACTAATGTTCCTTTTGGTGTATTACCAGCATATGCTAAATAACTTTCTGTTTCTTTGCCATTTTCTAGTTTTGAAGGTGTTGTTTTTTCAAACGTTTCATTTATCAGTCTGTTTTTTAGAATTTTAGGTTCTTGTGTTTTATTCATAACCATTTTTGCTTTTTGGAATAATTCTTTTGTTTCAGGTGCCATTTTTTCTGAAACATATTCTAAATTTCCATGTTTAAAATTTCTAAAATTAATATTGTTTTGTCTTTGTACACTTATATTCATTTATCTCTCCTCAAGTATTTATTATTTTATTTCAACCAAATTAGATATAAAATATTATTTAACAAAATTTTACAACTATGCGTATAAGTGTATAATTATTTATATGGAATTTATAAAAACTAGAAAAAAATATACTATTAATTATTATGAATTAAATACTAATTCACAATTAAAGGAATCAATGTTAATGTTGTTTCTGCAAGATGCAGCAACTGTTAATGCCGAAGCAAATGGGTTTGGTTATTCTTGGACAGAAGAAAATAATTTAGGTTGGTTTCTTTTAAAATATAGAATTGAATTAAAAGAATACCCTAAAAATATTGATTATATTGAAATTGAAACAGAATCAAGAGGAGCTTCAAAATTATTTGCTTATCGTGATTTTGTAATTTATAATCCAACAAATGAGCTTATTGGAAGGGTCTCTAGTTGTTGGGCTTTAATTGATATGCAAACTAAATCTATGGTTTATCCAAATAAAATTAAAAATGATTTTCAAGTTTTTGAAAAAAGAGAAGATGATTTGAAATTTAATAAAATTATTATCCCTTCAGAGTTTAATTATCAAAAATCATATGAAGTTAGATACGATGATTTAGATGTTAATCACCACGCAAATAATTCTAATTATATTGTTTGGGCTTTAGAATCTTTACCTTATGAATTTAGATTAAAACATTCAATCAAAAATGTTGATATTCAATTAAAGAAAGATATATCTTTAGGTGAAACTGTTCTAGCTAAAGCTCATTTAAATATCTCTGATAATCAGTCTATCCATGTATTAATGAATAAAATTTCTCAAGAGGATTTAGGGTTTATTTGTATTGATTGGGACTAGTTATTTCCTCTCTCCTGATGGGTCATTATAATTGTATGGATCATTAAAGTTTTTATTTACAGGTGGTGTTGTGTTTGGTGATACTTGATTCATTTGAGTTGGTTGTTGCATTCTATTACCGCTTTGATTTGGGTAGTTTAATCTATACGGGCGTTCTAATGGACTATTATCAATAAACCTATTATTTGTATTGTTTTCTAAAGCATACGAACAGTAAGAATCAATATTTATAATTGTAATAGCTAGTACTGATGTTAAAAATAGCATATTGAGAATTAATTTATTCATATTTACCTCCAATAACTTACTTTTATTTTAAATTATTAGAAGCATAATTTATTCCCATTTAGGGTAATTTTATTTTGAAATAACAAATATTACTTCTTCGGTAAATAAATTATCAAATAATTTTTGTAATATACTTTTTCTAACTTTAGCTTTTGTCATACATATTTTTTGTTCTATTTTGAAATCTTGAGATTTCGCAAAATCATAAAAATCATCAATAGTTAATAAATGGATGTTAGGTGTATCATACCATTGGAAAGGTAGTATTCTTGATTTTGGCATTTTTCCTTTGAACATTAAATAAAATCTTACTTTCCAATATCCAAAATTAGGGAAACTTACAACAACCTTATCTCCTACTCTCAACATTTCTTTTATTACAAAATCTGGTTTTTCTGTTGATTGCAAAGTTTGATTTAAAACAACGTAATCATATGACTTGTCAGGGTATTCTTGTAATCCTTCATCAATGTCACCTTGAATTACAGGTAGCCCTTTTTCTAAACATTTTACAATGTTGTCTTGATTAATATCTATACCTCTAGCATTGATACCTTTGTTTTTTAACATTTTAAGAAGAGTTCCGTCACCACAACCTAAATCAAGTACTGATAGATTAGGTTCTATCATATTTGTGATTATTGAATAATTTAAGTGTAATCCTTTAGATTCTAAATAGTGTTTATTCATTGACTTCCTCTTTAAGAAAACTTTTTATAATATTTGTTTGTGTTTCATATTCAAGTAAAAATGCATCGTGTCCACAAGGTGATTCTATTTCACAGAAAGATACATCTTTTTTATTTTTCATTAATGCATTACATAATTCTTTTGATTGTGCAGTTGGGAATAACCAATCAGAAGAGAAAGACATAATAAGATATTTTGCATGTGTATTTTTGAATGCTTCTTCTAAAGAGCCGTATTTTGCTTCAATATCAAAATAATCAACAGCTTTTGTTATATAAAGATAACTATTTGCATCAAACCTATCTACAAAAATTTTACCTTGGTGTGCAAGATAACTTTCTACTTCAAAATCTATATCAAAGCTGAAATCTGGACTGTCTTTATCTTGGAATCTTCTTGCAAATTTACTATGCATAGCTTCTTCGCATAGATATGTAATATGTCCTACCATTCTTGCAATAGCTAAACCTTTATCAGGTTTTTCTCCGTGATAATAATTCCCGTTATTCCAATTAGGATCTGATAGGATAGCGTTTCTTCCGACAGCATTAAAAGCAATACTTTGAGCCGATAGTTTTGGCGTTGATGCAATAATAATTACATGGCTTACCATTTCATCATATGATAATGCCCATTCCATTGCTTGCATTCCACCCATTGAGCCCCCTGCAACGCAAAGCCTTTTTACGCCAAGGAAATCAATCAGCTTTTTTTGAACTTTAACAACATCTTCAATAGTTATGACAGGGAAATCTAAACCATATTCTCTTCCAGTATCAGGATTTATTGATGAAGGCCCTGTTGTACCTTTACATCCGCCTAACATATTTGAACAAATTACAAAATATTT
>CALUUV010000098.1 GCA_944324055.1 Candidatus Gastranaerophilales bacterium
GAATAATATATTATGTTTGATACATTAAAATCAAGAATTTATCAAGGAAATCAATTTATACCAGATATTCCTAATGCGCCAATGAGAAAGCAATTTAGAGGTTTACCAACTTTATGTAATGGTAAATGTACTAATTGTAATAAATGTTTGGATGTATGTCCAACTGGAGCATTAAAATTAAATCCTTTATCAATTGATATGGGGAAATGTACTTTTTGTGGTGCTTGTAAAAATATCTGTGAATCTCAGGCAATTGATTTTACTAATTATTATAAACTAGCATCTACTGATAGAGATAAACTAATTATTACTGAAGGAATGACTCCTGAAGAATATGAAAAAATCGCAGTAGAAGTAAAAAAAGAAATTACATCTATGTTTTCTCGTTCATTAAAACTAAGACAAGTTTCTGCTGCTGGTTGTAATGGTTGTGAAATGGAATTAAATGCTTGTTCTAATGCAAACTTTGATATGGGACGATTTGGTATTGATTTTGTTGCTTCACCTCGTCATGCTGATGGTATTGTAATAACTGGACCAATATCTAAACATATGGCTTTTGCTTTAGAAAATTGTTATAATGCAGTTCCAAATCCTAAAATAGTAATTTTATGTGGGGCTTGTGCAATATCAGGTGGGGTATTCCAAGATAGTTCAGAATTAAATAGAGAATTTTTAGATAAATATCCTATAGATTTGTATATTCCAGGATGTCCTGTTCATCCATTAACATTTATAAATTCAGTATTATCATATATACGAGAAAAAAAATAAGGTCATTAAGACCTTATTTTTTTATTATTTGTAATTAAGTTTTAATTCTAATCACTTTCAACAACAACGTTAGCTATTAAATCTCCGTAGCTATTAACGTGTCCATCTGTTTCTTCAATAATATATCTTAATTCAGGTTTATTTTCGATACATTTTTCTGCTTTTTCTAATGCTGCATCAAAGTCTCTAAAATCTCCCATTGCTGTTTTTGAAAAATCTGGTTTTTCTCTTTCAACTGTATAAACGTGATACATAAAATCACTCCTTTCTTTTTCTTTAATCATAGCATAAAAGAATTAAATCCATTCAGGATAATAGTAAAGTTTTATTTTCTTTTTTGTACTTAATTTTGCGTGTCCACCAAAAATAAAATTAGTTAGAGAACCTGTTGGAGGTAAGATTGTTAATGCCCATTTTAGGGGATATACCCATAAGCTTCGGTCTTGTCCTATAATTTCATATGAGTATGTTATTTTGTTTGGATCTATGTTGGGGATATCAAAACTCCCAATAATTATACTTGCAGGTATTCCATTCATGCCACTTGGAATTGTTGTTTCAATTTTACCAGTAATAATAGTATCTTTGGCAATATGGATATCTCCTCGATACATTACGTCTTCACAAACTTTAAATGAGATAATATTACCTTCTGATACATTAGCTTCTGATGTTATCTTTTCTGTTGCAGTGATAATTACAGGAATCTTTTCTGTTGATTCATAATTATAAATTGTGTGAGTTTGTGGCTTTTTAAGTTCTTTATTTGATAGTGTTTGTATTATAAAATCATCTTGCATTGCAAGTGAAAAGTTTTGTGTAATTAGAAATATTATTAATATATAAAATAATTTATTCATATTTTAATTTTTTTGTAGAACCTGTTTTTATTTTTTCTTCTAATAATTTTCTATTATAAATAGAGGTTAATAAAAAATTCTGATAGTATTTATTATTAATGTATTCATTGTTAGCTAAGAAATATGGATATTTAGTATAAATATATTCATAGATTATTGCTAATCTTTTTGATGCTAAATTTTTATTAGAGAGTAAATCGTGTCGTTTTTGTGGAACTGTTTTATTAATGTAGGTTATTAATGCTACAGGGTTATATCCTGCTTTTACCATATAATCAACTGCGCATTTGTCTGCAACAATTTCAAATTTTTTAGGTGATACTTTAATTTGAAGAGCAGTTAGTGTTCCACCCCATATTCCATCAAAGGATTTTGAAGCCGTAACAATACCTCTAGCAAGTCCGGCCGCTAATTCATTATCATCATCAATGCTTTTATATATGTTTTTATAAACTATAACTTGCCCAGATTCTAGCATAGTGTCCATATCAAGAATATTTTGTTTTTCTTCTTGGCTATATACAAATATTATTCTGTTTTCGATTTTATTAGCATTTAGAATATTTGTTCCAATATTATCAATTCTAGTTTGAATGTCTTGTAATTCTTCAGAATATGATATCATTGGTGAAATTATTATAAAAAGTAATGTTAAAATAATCTTTTTCATATCTCTTCCCCGTTATTTTTTAGGTTTAGTTAAATCAAAACTCATTTTTATTAAACTGTCAAGCAAATCTTTTGAAATATTATTAACTTCAATAGTATTCCAATGAGTTTTATTCATATGCCATGCTGGATAAATTGATTTATATTCTTCTCTTAAGAATACTGAATCAATTGGATTGCATTTTAAATTTATGCATAACTTATTATTTAAATAAAAAATTAAGCCAAACCATTTTTTATTTTTCTTATGTCTTAAAACAACATGTTCTTCTCCGAATGGATAAGAATCAATAGAATCTTCATAATTAAGACAAAGTTTAATTAGTTCCTTCTTGTTCATTAGGTACAATATCTTTTTTTATGGGTCTATCTGTCGGAATAACTTGACTATCATATTTAACTCCTTTAACAGGTGCGATACTGTTTTGTAAAATAAAACCATGATTTTCAAGCTTCTGAGAATTATTCTCAAGCATTTCTTTGCTTGGAACCTCTAAATTAATATTTTTTTCAATTGGATTATCTGCATCAGGAACAAGCTTAATTTCTTCTGCAAGAGTTAAGTTTGTTGTGCATATAATAATTAATAATGTGGTAATATACTTTTTCATATCTGTATGTATTATAATATACTTGTAATTATTTTAAAAGAGGTAGAAATTATGAAAATAGCAGTTACTTATGATGATGGAAATGTTTTTCAACATTTTGGACATACAGAACAATTTAAGGTGTATATTGTTGAAAATAATGAAATTCAAGATACATTAATGGTTGAATCAAATGGTAGTGGTCATTCTGCATTAGCAGAACTATTAAATAATGATAAAATTGATGTATTAATTTGCGGAGGCATAGGTGGTTGTGCTGTATCTGCATTATCTGAATTCGGTATTGATTTATATGCAGGTGTTCAAGGTTCTGCAGATGAAGCTGTAAATAAATTTTTAAAAGGTGAATTGCCAAAAGTGACAGAAGCTAACTGTTCTCATCATCACGGTGATGGTCATCATCATGGAGAACATCATAGTTGTGGACATTGTCATTAATAAAAAATATAAAATTAACAAATTAAAAAGAGCTGATTGAAAAATCAGCTCTTTTCTTTGTATGAAAGTTAAAAAGTGTAAGCGAATTAATTACATCATTCCGCCCATTCCACCCATGCCAGCCATAGCAGCAGACATATCTGGAGCAGCTTTTTCTTCTGGAATGTCGATAACTGCAGCTTCTGTTGTTAATAACATAGAAGCAACTGATGCAGCGTTTTCTAAAGCAGAACGAGTTACTTTTGCAGGGTCAACAATACCAGCTTCGAACATATCAACATATCTGTATAATAATGCATCATATCCGTAAGCATCTTTTCCTGCTCTAACGTTGTCAACAACAACATCAGATTTTGCACCTGCATTATATGCGATAGCTCTTAATGGAGCATCTAAAGCAGACATTAAGATTTTATATCCACTTTTTTCATCATCTGAATCAAAGTTGAATGAGTTTAATTTAGCTTCAAGTTCTTGTTGAACTCTTACTAACATAACTCCACCACCAGGAACAATACCTTCTTCGTTAGCAGCTCTAGTAGCGTTAAGAGCATCTTCAATTCTAAGTTTTCTTTCTTTTAATTCAACTTCTGTTGCAGCACCAACTTCAATAACTGCAACACCACCAGATAATTTAGCCATTCTTTCTTGAAGTTTTTCTCTATCATATTCAGAATCAGAAAGTTCTATTTGTTTTTTGATTAGGCTAACTCTTTCAGCTACTGCAGCTTTTGTTTCATCTCCAACAACGATAGTTGTTTCATCTTTAGTAACAGTAACTCTTTTTGCTTTACCCATCATATCAGTTGTGATGTTTTCTAATTTGATACCAAGTTCTTCAGTGAACATTTGACCACCAGTTAGGATAGCAATATCTTCTAACATAGCTTTTCTTCTGTCACCAAATCCTGGAGCTTTAACAGCAACAGCTCTTAAAACTTTTCTCATAGTGTTTACAACTAATGTAGCTAAAGCTTCACCTTCAACGTCTTCTGCAATTAATAATAGAGAACGTCCATCTCTTGCAACTTGTTCTAATACAGGAACTAAGTCAGAGATTAAGTTGATTTTTTTGTTAACACAAAGAACATAAGCATCTTCTAAAACTGCTTCCATTCTTTCTGCATCTGTAACAAAGTAAGGTGAAATATATCCTTTGTCAAATTGCATACCTTCAACAACTTTTAAGTTAGTTCCGAATGATTTAGATTCTTCAACTGTAATAACACCATCGTGACCAACTTTAGACATTGCTTCAGCAATTAATTCACCGATTTCTGGGTTATTACCAGCAGAAATAGTTGCAACTTGAGCAATACCTTCTTTTGTATTAACAGGTTTTGACATTGATTTAATTTTTTCTGTTGCAACTTCAACAGCTTTGTCAATACCACGTTTCATAGACATTGGATTAGCACCTGCTGTTAGATTTTTTAAACCTTCTCTAACGATAGATTGTGCTAAAACAGAAGCTGTTGTTGTACCATCACCTGCAACATCATTAGTTTTTGATGATACTTCTTTTAATAATTGAGCTCCTGAATTTTCTAACCCATCAGCTAATTCAATTTCTTTTGCAATAGTAACACCATCGTTAACAATTTGAGGAACACCAAATTTCTTTTGTAATATAACATTACGTCCTTTAGGTCCAAGTGTAACTTTAACAGCATCTGCTACTGCATCTATACCTTTTAATAAAGCTTTGCGAGCTTCTTCTTCAAAAACGATACGTTTTGCCATTTTATTTTCTCCTTTATTATTAATCAATAATTGCTAATGCATCTTTGATAGATAAGATTTTATATTCTACACCGTCCATTTTAATATCAGTTCCGGCATATTTAGCATAAAGAATAACATCACCTACTTTAACATCCATAGGTTCTCTTTCACCGTTTTCATTGAATTTACCTTCTCCAACAGCAACTACTTCACCTTTTTGAGGTTTTTCTTTAGCGCTATCAGGAATAAAGATTCCTCCAGAAGTTTGTTCTGTATCTTCAATAACTTTAATAACAATTCTGTCCATTAACGGTTTAATGCTCATAATATCCTCCTTATTAATATAACAATATAACTGTATAACAAAATTATTAAATAATTAAGAATCTTAATGAAAAATTAATTATTATATAGATATTAAGAAATGTAACAAAACAAATAAAAATATTAAAGTTATATACAAAGTATGCCGTAGTACAAAGTATAGAATTAGAATTTGGGTATGTTACATACAGGTATATTGTACCTGCGTATCCAGAACAGGAAAAGGAGTAAGGAATATGGGTTTAGCAGCATCACAGGCTCGTTTATTAAACTTAACAGCTAGAATGCATGACA
>CALUUV010000099.1 GCA_944324055.1 Candidatus Gastranaerophilales bacterium
TCTGTATCTGTTTCAAGATTTAAGTTTCCTTCTTCTTCAATTAAGAAATCTCTTATTTGAGGATAAGAATTTTTGAAACGTTTAAATTCTGAACTCTTGATGATATTTGATGTGATTGTTATATAATCGTCTTCACCAACATCAAGTTTGATATTATATTTTGCATTTTCAGCATTATATTTAAGTTCAAGTTTATAATTTTTAGCTTCAGTAATGTTATAGTTTTCAGCGTGATCTTTAAGATATCTTTGAAGATAATCAACAACTTCAGTCATTTTTGCTTGATCTTCAAAGTCCTCAGCTGTAACATTTGAACGGATTAAACCTCTTAGAACAACTGCTGGAATGATGTTTAAAATTGGGTTATTGTATGATTTATAGTATGCACTCATATTTGTTAATAACTCAATTAATTCGTCGCCAGTTTTAGTAATTGTTCTTGCTTTGTTTGAAAGGCTAAGAGATTTTATACCTCTTTCTTTTAACATCTTATCTAATGCTCTTTCATCATATAAGTATTCAGCAGTTTTACCTGATGTAATCTTAAATAATGGAGGTTGAGCAATATAAACATAACCTTGTTCAATCATTGGACGAGCATATCTGAAGAAGAAAGTTAACATTAATGTTCTAATGTGAGCACCGTCAACGTCAGCATCTGTCATGATGATGATTTTGTGATATCTCAATTTAGAAATATCAACATCTTCTGGGTTTCTACTGATTTTGATACCAAATGCTTGTACCATAGATTGAATTTCGTTGTTAGCATAGATTTTATCAAGTCTAGCTTTTTCAACGTTAAGAATTTTACCTCTTAGAGGAAGAATTGCTTGGAACATTCTGTTTCTACCTTGTTTTGCAGAACCACCCGCAGAATCACCCTCAACAAGGTAAATTTCACAATTTTCAGGTTCTCTGTTTGAACAATCTGCAAGTTTACCAGGTAGAGTTGAATTTTCAAGAACAGTTTTTCTTCTTGTTAATTCTCTTGCTTTTCTTGCAGCTTCTCTAGCTCTTTGAGCTTGAAGTGTTTTTTCAATAATTGTTTTAGCCATTTTAGGGTTAAATTCTAACCATTCTTGGAATTTTTCACGAATAGCATCTTGAACTGCACCCATTGCTTCTTGGCTACCTAGTTTTTCTTTTGTTTGACCTTCGAATTCAGGGTTGCTAAGTTTAACACTAACGATAGCTGTTAAACCTTCTCTTACGTCATCACCTGAAAGGTTTTGTTCTGAATCTTTTAGGATATTACTTTTTCTTGCATAGTCATTTAATACACGAGTAATACCGTTTCTGAAACCTGTTAAGTGTGTACCACCTGAATGAGTATTAATGTTGTTTGCAAATGATAAAATACTTTCGCTATAAGAATCAGTATATTGCATTGCAATTTCAACTCTCATTCCGTCTACTTGTTTATCAATATAGATAGGTTGTTCAAATAACGGGTTTTTATTTTGGTTTAAGTATTCAACATAACTTGCGATACCACCTTCATAGTGGAATACTTGTTCACTATTATCAGCATCCACATGAAGAATAATTTTTAAACCTTTGTTTAAGAAAGCCATTTCTCTGAATCTTGTTGCGATAACATCAACATCAATTACAGTTGTTTCTGTAAAGATTTCTGGATCTAACCAGAAAGTTGATTTTGTACCTGTTTTAAGAGTTTCTTTTCCTTTTTCAACAGGAGCAACAGGTTCACCTCTTAAGTATTCTTGTCTCCATACATATCCTTGACGAGAAACTTCAACAATCATTTTTTCAGATAGTGCGTTTACAACAGATGCACCTACACCGTGAAGACCGCCTGATACTTTATAACCGCCATCACCAAACTTACCACCGGCATGGAGAACTGTGTGAACAATTTCAAGAGCTGATTTACCAGTTTCAGGTTTAATATCAACAGGAATACCACGACCATTATCTTCTACTGTTACACTATTATCTTTATGTACAGTAACATGTATTTCTGTACAATATCCTGCTAAAGATTCGTCAATTGAGTTATCAACAATCTCGTATATACAGTGGTGTAAACCTCTTTGGGAAGTTGAACCAATGTACATCCCAGGACGCATTCTAACTGCTTCTAAACCCTCTAATACCCTAATATTACTGGCATCATAATTCTGTGTCATTCATCTCTCCTAATTTTCACTATCCTCACATATTATTTTACCATAAATATTATTATTGAAGCTTATTTATTTACAAATTTATTAATATTTTAAAATATCAAGAGAGTTTTAATGCACTATTTCTTAAACATTATTTCTTTAGTTTTAGCTAAGTTAAGTGAATCAACTCCATATTTTTGAACCATATCGATTACTTCTTTTAAAAGTTTGTGTCCTTTTTTATGGGTTTTTACGATATTCACTTGTTTTTTAAAATTATCTTTTGCTGCTTTATCTGGATATATTTTGCCATTTCCAAAAATTAAAAGTTTTACTAAATTCCTTTTTGCTAATCCTGCTTTAGCACATTCGGCACTTGGAGAAACATTGAATTTTGATTGAACAATTCCCATGTTCCCTTCTGATAAATTTTCAAAGAAAGATTTTCCTTTAGGTGCTTTTTGAAGTAATGATTCATTTACATTGTATAAATATGCAATAACTGCATCTTTTTCGTTTTGTTTTAATTTTTTGTATGTCGAATCGGCAATATTTGCTCTTAAAATTGAATCTTTTTGATTAATTGCCACATTTAGAAGGCTATCTGCAACTTTTTCTGAAATAAAATCTCCTTCGTATGCTTTTTGTCCGTTTGCAAGTTTAATACTGTTTAAGCCTGTTATTCCTTGTCCTACAGTTACTAAAACACCTTCTTCTTTATTTGCTTTTCTGATAGCTTTATCTGCTTTACCTGCATATACTTTGTAATATAAAGCTCCTAATGTATCGTTAGGTGCATATTTTAGTATTTCATCAGCTTTTATAACTCTTGTATTTGGTGGTACATTTACAATCCTTGTTGCTTGTCTATCTCCTCTTTCAAGTATTGAAATAAGTTTTTTAGTAGAGCAACTTATTGTATCCATATTAACATGGGCTGTTGTGTTTATTTTTTCGCCACAAGAGCCAAGCCCTATTACTGCAGATAGTCCTAGAGCTTTTGTATATGTACTAATTTTGCGACCAATATTCATCACTTAGTTAAAAAACAAAAATAAAAAAAATTGCTATAATTCCTGATTGATTATACAAATAATTTCATGTATCATAATGAATATAGTAGTTTAGGAGTGAATCATGACTTTAAGAAATGAACGTGTAAGAAAAGAATTAATGAGAGAAATCTCTGACATTTTAAGACGAGAAGTAAGAGGTTTAGAAGGTGTTGTATCAATCGTAGATGTAGAAGTATCTCATGATAACTCTTATGCAAAAGTTATTTATAGTGTTTTAGGTTCAGAAGAGCAAATTGAAAAATCTAAAGAAGTTATAGAAAAAAGTACTCCAAAAATCAGATACGAAGTAGGTCGTAGAATTAGATTAAGATTAACTCCAGAACTAAGATTTGTTTATTCAAATGGTCTTGAAGAAGGTTCTAGAGTTACTGAATTAATTAACAAGATTTCAAGAGGCGAAATCTAATCAATGCAAGGTTTTTTGAATGTATATAAACCTAAAGGAATGACATCTCACGATGTTGTTGCGGTTTTGCGCCGTGTTACTAAAATTAAACAAATCGGGCACACTGGGACATTAGATCCTTTTGCTGAAGGTGTTTTACCTATATGTATAGGTAAAGCTACAAGGTTAATTGAATATTTAGCTGATGATAAAGCTTATATTGCAACTCTTCAATTTGGCAAAACAACAGATACTTATGATATTGAGGGACAATTTGTATCACAGAGTAGCAAGAAAGTTTCTAAAGATGATGTTATCAATATTTTGAAAAAATATGAAGGTGAAATAGAGCAAGTCCCTCCAATTTATTCTGCATTAAAAGTTAATGGGAAAAAACTTTATGAATATGCAAGAGAAGGTAAGGATGTTGAGATTAAATCAAGAAAAATTGTAATAGAAAAAATAGAATTACTTTCTTTTGATGAAGAACTACAACAAGCAGAAATTTATGTTAAATGTTCAAAAGGAACTTATATAAGAAGTTTAGGTTTTGATATCGGTAATGATTTAGAAGCTGGTGTTTATCTTTCTAAATTAGTAAGAGTCCAAGCAGGTGATTTTAAGCTAGATGATTCTATAAAGTTAGATGATTTATCATCGTATGATATCGTTGAAAAGAATATTATTCCTCCAATTGATAAAATCCCTCTGCAAAAAGTTATTATAAACGATGTGGAAATAAAAAGAGTTTCAAATGGCTTACAGATATACCCAAGAGAAGGAATTGCTGGCATGGTAGGACTAGTATATTCAGGTAATTTAGTTGGTATTGCTCTTGCTACTGAACAAGAAATAAAAGTAAAAAAATTTATAGGTTAAAAATGTTTATTGATAATTTTAAAGTTGAAGAATGGTTTAATGAGTATGAACCAAAGGCTAAATATAATTTAGCTGACATTTGTATTGATTCTATGTCGATAAATGAGCTTATAGATATATCAGGGATAGATTTATCTATTTTAAAGGAGTTATATGATAAAAAATTAGGTTATGGTGATATTCAAGGCTCCCAAAGATTAAAAGATGCAATTTTATCAATGTATAATTTTCAAACCTTAGAAAATATAACTGTTACACATGGTGCAATAGGTGCAAATGAACTTGTATATAAGGCTTTAGTTGAAAAAGATGATGAAGTAATTTCAATATTGCCTGCTTATCAACAACATTATTCGATTCCAGAATCATTAGGAGCTAATGTCAAAAAATTATTTTTAAAACCTGAAAATAATTGGTTGCCTGATATTAATGAATTAAACTCTTTAATCAGTCCAAAAACAAAGTTAATATCAATGACAAATCCAAATAATCCGACAGGTTCTGTTATAACAGATAATTTAATGAAAGAAATAATATCTGTATCAAATGGGGCTTACATATTAGTAGATGAAGTTTATAGAGGTATTGTTTCTGATGAAAAATATAATACAACGTCAATTGTTGATTTATATGAAAAAGGGATTTCAACTTCGTCTTTATCAAAAGCATTTTCTCTTGCTGGCTTAAGAGTAGGTTGGGTTGTAGCTTTAAAAAATGTTATTAATAATATAAATCATCATAGAGAATACAATACAATTAGCGTAAGCATATTAGATGATTATTTTGCATCAATAGCAATAGAAAATAAAGAAAAAATATTTGAAAGAAATATAAAAAAACGTGATGTTGGTCTCAAAGTTTTAAAAGAGTGGTTAGAAACAGAATCTCATATAAGTTGTGTTATTCCAAATGGTGCAACAAGTGCTTTTATTCATTATGATTTAGAAATGTCTTCTTATGATTTGTGTAAAAAATTACTGAAAGATACTGGAATATTGTTTCTTCCAGGAGAGACATTAGAAATGGATAAATTTTTGAGAATGGGATATTGCAACAATCCAGAAAAATTGAAAATAACATTAAATTTATTTTCAGATTGGATAAAAAATAATAGTTAATAAACAGTCGTCAATTATAAGTTTTTTTGATATAATAAAGTCGATGGACGGAAGTTTAAAAAAGTTATCAATCGCATTTTATTGGCATATGCATCAACC
>CALUUV010000100.1 GCA_944324055.1 Candidatus Gastranaerophilales bacterium
AATAGGTTATTAGTGTTAGTTAAACTCCATTTTAAGGGGGCATTTCGTGCTCCCTTTTTATTTGTATTATAATATTTGTGGAGGTTTTGACTATGAATCCGAAAATATTTTTTTTAGTTTTTAATATAACACTTATCATACTGGCATGTATTTTATTTTTTAAGATGAGTAGTGATTATGGAAAAGTTTTAACTGGGGATAATTGGCAAGCAAAACAATATGGAAATAAATACATTGTGAGTTTAAATAATCGTAGTGAAGTTGTATCAACATTAACAGATTTTGTAAAAACTCAAAATATAAAGGTTGGTTCAATTTCTGGTTTAGGAGCAGTAAACTCTGCAACTTTAAGATTTTTTAATCCTGAAACAAAGCAATATGTTGATAAAACATTTAATGAACAAATGGAGATTTCAAATTTAATCGGGAATATTTCAACAAAAGATGGTGATGAATATTTACATATTCATGCGACTTTTGGTAATAGTGAATATAAAGCAATTGCAGGTCATTTGATGTCAGCAGTAATTAATGGAGCTGCAGAATTTGAAATTGAATCTTATCCGAATGCAAAAGTAGGTCGTAAATTCGATTCTGAAATCGGGTTAAATGTATATGATTTTGGAGCAAAAAAATGATAAAAGGATTTATTTTTGATTTTAACGGAACATTATTTTGGGATTCAAAATTACATTATGATGCTTGGATAGATTATTCAACTAAATTAAGAGGTTATCCTTTTTCAGATGAAGAGATGCAGAAATATATGTTTGGACGAACAAATTCTGACATTATAGAGTATGCAGTAGGGAAAAAATTACCAGAATCAGAAATAATTGAATTAGCAAAAGAAAAAGAATCATATTATCGCAATATGTGTAAAAAACTTCCAGAACAATTCCATTTAGCAGAGGGAGTTGAAGAATTTTTAGATTTTTTAAAATCCAAAAATATTCCAATGACAATTGCTACAATGTCAGAAAAAGATAATGTAGATTTTTATAAAAAAGAATTTAATCTTGCTAAGTGGTTTGATTTAGATAAGATAGTATATTCTGACGGAACAATTCCAGGTAAACCAAATCCTGATATCTTTTTAATAGCAGCCGATAAAATTGGGGTTAACCCAAAAGAATGTGTTGTGTTTGAAGATGCATTATCAGGGATTGAAGCTGCAAAAAGAGCTGGTATAGGAACAATAGTTGCTGTTACTTCAATGGAAACAAGAGAATATTATGAACAAATTGATGGAGTTGATTATATAATTCCTGATTTTAAGTCAGTATATGATGTTTTATTTCCGAATGTAACAATGAATGTATAAAGCAACAAAATAAATCTTGATGTGATTTGATATAAATATAGAGGATAAAGAAGGGGGAAAAATGGCAAAGGTTATAACAGTAAAGTATCCAAAAACGCCGACGTATAATTACACAGTTTCAGGAAAAAATAATCAACATAAACCGTATTTATATAATAATGTAAGAGATTTTATTCAAGGTAAAGGAATAAAAACAGTTTTTGATATGGGAAATGATAAAATTACTTTAAGTACACAAAGTAAAAAAACAGGCACAATAATTGCAAAAAGTTTAAAACGTATGGGAATTGTAAGAGACCCTAAATTAAAATAAGAGAGGCATAATATGCAAAAAAAAGATATTGATTGGGAAAACTTAGGTTTTGGTTATTACAAAACAGATAAAAGATATGTATCAAACTATAAAGATGGCAAATGGGATGAAGGTTGTATAACAGAAGATGCAACTGTAACAATGAGTGAATGTGCTGGTGTAATTCATTATTGCCAAACTTGTTTTGAAGGAATGAAAGCATATACAACAGAAGATGGTCATGTAGTTGTATTTAGACCTGAATTGAACGCACAAAGAATGGTCGATACAGCAACAAGATTAGAAATGCCAGCTTTTCCAGTTGAAAGATTTATTGATGCAGTAGAACAAGTAGTAAAAGCAAATATTGAATTTGTTCCACCATTTGGAACAGGAGCCGCATTATATTTAAGACCTGTAATGTTTGCAACAGGTCCTGTAATGGGTGTAAAACCATCAATGGAATATCAATTCAGAATTTTTGCATCTCCAGTTGGACCTTATTTCAAAAAAGGCGGTGCATCATCTTTAGTATTAAAAGTAAGTGATTTTGATAGATCGGCTCCAAATGGCACAGGACATATTAAGGCAGGATTGAATTATGCAATGAGCTTGCATCCAATTGTTACTGCTCATAATGAAGGATTCAACGAAAATATGTATCTTGATCCTCAAACAAGAACAAAAGTAGAAGAAACAGGTGGAGCTAATTTCTTCTTTGTTACAGCTGATAACAAAGTTGTTACTCCAAAATCACCTAGTATCTTACCTTCAATAACAAGACGTTCTTTAATGTCATTAGCTAAAGATTTAGGCTATGTTGTTGAAGAAAGAGAAGTATTCTTATCAGAACTAGATAATTTCGTAGAATGTGGTTTATGCGGAACTGCCGCAGTAATTTCTCCTGTTGGAAAAGTTAATGATCACGGAAAAGAAATTGTTTTCAAAAATTCTCAAAATGGAATGGGGCCTGTTTCTAAAAAACTTTATGAAACATTAACAGGTATTCAATTTGGTAAAATTGAAGGTCCAGAAGGTTGGGTAAGAGTAATTGTTTAATTCATAATTAAATATTTAATAAAATAGACCGGTTTTATAAAATCGGTCTATTTTATTTATGATATGTTTCATTTTTTGAAATCTTAAATGCTCGATATATTTGTTCCAGTAAAATTAGTCTTGTAAATTGATGAAGGAATGTCATTTTAGAAAGGCTAAGTTTCAAATCTGATAAATCCCTAACTTTTTTTGACAAGCCACAAGATGAACCTATTATAAATACAATTTCTGAAACTCCTGAATTTGTTATCTCTTCGATTTTTTTAGAAAATTCAACAGAATCAAATTGTTTTCCTTCTATTTCCATTGTTATTACATAACTTGATGGTTTTATGTTTGCGATAATTTTATCTGCTTCCATATCAAGAACTTTTTCTGTTAAATTTTCATCTTTAATTTCAATTGGCTGAAGTTCGCAAATTTCAATATTAACATAAGGACGTAATCTTTTAAGGAATTCGTCTATACCGTCTTTTAAAAATTTTTCTTTGATTTTTCCTAACGCAATTATTTTTATTTTCATAAAACAATAATACCACTTAATTACCTTATGTGGGAATGTTTGGGATTAATATATGGAGTAAATTTTAATAGTGTGGGGGATAAAATAATGAAAAAATATCCAATACTAATATTAACTTTATTATTAACATCATCTGTATCTTTTGCAGATTTTATTCAATTTGGCATGCCGTATTACCCATATAATGATTGGGCATATAGAAATAGCATGAATAGAGAGATTAATGAAACAATAAATGAAATGAATAGAACAAATAGCTGGGAAAACCCTTATGCTGATAATGATAGAGGTCTTATTTCAAATTTCTTCAAAAGAAAAAATAATGATGATAGATATTCTAGAGGGAAAATGGATGAATCTGATATTGAATATTTGTTGTCAAAAATGGAAAACAAAAGATTTGGACAAACTTATTCTAATTTAGATATCGACAACAGGTTAGATAGGTTGGATTCTCAGATGTTTGGCGCAATACAATCAGGTGATTATAAGACAAGATTAAACAGATTAAAACATGCTTTTGCAGCAGAATCTTCTCGTAGTTATAAAGCTAAAACAAGCAGACTAAATAACTTTAAGGAAATGTTTTCTTCGGGCTCTCCAACCAGTATTCCTGCAAGCAGTGATTATTATTCATCATTAAATGGAATGTTCTGGTAATTAATAAAAGAAATGGGCAGAATTTCTGCCCATTGGTGTTATATTATATGTGTTTTTTATTATTTCAAAGGATAATTTTCCATAACGAATTCAATATCTTTATCACCACGTCCTGATAGGTTGATAAGGATTTTATTCCCTTTATTTGTTTCGGCTAGTTTCAATCCTAATGCTACTGCGTGAGAACTTTCAAGAGCAGGAATTATTCCTTCTAATCTTGATAATTCATAAAATGCACTAATAGCTTCTAGGTCGGTTATAGTTTCGTAATTAACTCTTCCAATTTCTTTTAGATAACAATGTTTAGGTCCAACTCCAGGGTAATCAAGACCGCTTGCAACAGAATAAGCATTTGCAATGTTACCTTCTTCATCTTGTAATAGAAGACATTTAAAACCATGAAGAATACCTTCTTTTCCGTATGTTAAACTTGCAGCATTTTCTCCAAGTTTTTCACCTTTTCCTAAAGGTTCTGCACCATATATTTTTACAGATTCATCATCTAAAAATCCGCTAAATAAACCGATAGAGTTAGATCCCCCACCAACACAAGCAACAATATGGTCAGGTAAAGAACCTGTCATATCAAGCATTTGTTTTCTTGCTTCTCTACCTATTACTGATTGAAAATGTTCAACCATCATAGGGAATGGGTGTGGACCAACAACAGAACCTATTGCATAGATTGCTGTTTCATATTCTTTTGTATATGCAATAAAAGCTTCGTCAACAGCTTCTTTTAGAGTTCTTGTTCCGCTTTTTACCGGAATAATATTAGCTCCAAGAATTCTCATTCTATCTACATTAGGTTTTGCTTTCTCAATATCAACTTCACCCATATAGATATCACATTCTAATCCCATTAGTGCAGCTGCTGTTGCTGTTGCTACTCCGTGTTGTCCTGCACCTGTTTCAGCAATTATTTTTTTCTTACCCATTCTTTTTGCAAGAAGAGCTTCTCCAAGAGAATGATTAATTTTATGTGCGCCTGTGTGGTTTAAATCTTCTCTTTTTAAATAAATATCTGCACCATATTTTTCAGATAAATTTCTGGCATGGTACACAGGGCTTGGACGACCTACATAATTTTTTAATAAATCATTTAATTCTTGATTAAAAATTGGATCATCTTTAATTGTTAAAAATGCTTCTGTAATTTTATCAAATTCAGCTTTTAGTCCTTCTGGTAAAAATTGACCGCCAAATTTTCCAAAAAATCCTTCTTTTGTTGGTAATACATTATTTGTCATTTTTGTTTCCATAATTATTTCTCCTTTATCAATTTACTAACAATAGCGTTTTCATCTTTTAAAATTTTAGAACCTCTTGTAACTTTGCAAAGACTAACATTAAGTTCTTTTGCGATATCTCTTTGGGTTCTACCTTCCGATAACATTTTCAAGATACGCCATCGTTTTGATAAAGTTTCAACCTCTGCAGGTGTAAGTATTTCAGTCAAGAAACTAAATACTGCACCATCAGAATTAATGTTATTAATAAGTTTTGAAATTTCTTTGATACTATTCATATTCGCCTTTTGTTTCTATGTATAGTAACAAGATAAACTAAACAAATGTTTCTGTCAATAGTAACATGGATAATTTTTGAAAAAATTTTAAAAAAATGTTACATTCCTAATAGTAAGATTACATGAATACTTGCATGGAAAAATTTTAGAGATAAAATAAAAGAAGTCGAAAATAAATTGTCCAAGTTTGGAATCTTGGATGTATAGAAAAGAGGTAACCATGAAAA
>CALUUV010000101.1 GCA_944324055.1 Candidatus Gastranaerophilales bacterium
CTATTAAATTATTTTCGATTATTTGGAAACCATCTCGTTTTATTATAGGCCATTGACAATTACTGCAATATGTACTGGAACTATTAAGATCTCTTATATTCCCTGTATAAACATATTTTAAGCCTATATTTTTTGCAATATTATATGCTCGCATTAGTGTTTCTATGGATGTTGTAGGCTTTTCTATCATTTTATATCTTGGAGTAAAAGCACTAAAATGAATAGGAACATTATTACCTAAATTTTCTAATATCCAATTACATTCATTTTCTATTTCTTCATTGGATGAATTTTCTCCTTCTATTAATGGAGTTGTTAATTCCAACCAACAATTTGTATTATTTTTTACATATTTAATTACATCAAGTATTGGTTCAATTTTTGCAAGACAATTTTTTTTATAAAAATGATTAGTAAATCCTTTTAAATCGATATTTGCTGCATCCATATAGCTAAAGAATTCTTTTGCGGGTTCTATATTCATAAATCCAGACGTTACTGCAACTGTTTTTATTCCATATTTCTTTGCAAGTTTTGCAGTATCTATTGCATATTCAAAAAATACAATTGGATCATTATAAGTAAAAGCTATACTTTTACAGTTATATTTTATTGCATATTCTATAATTTCTTCTGGGGCTACCTTATATAAATCATTATAGTTTATTGATATTTTAGTTATATGTGCATTTTGGCAAAATTGACATCCCATATTACAACCATTTGTTCCAAATGATAGGACTTTGCTATTGGGGTAGAAATGATATAATGGCTTTTTCTCAATAGGGTCTATTGCCATGCCCGTATTAAAACCATATGTTTCTAAAATAATATTTCCATTAATATTTTTTCTTACTTTGCAGAATCCTTCTTGTCCTTCTTTTAACTTACAATTTCTAGGACAGATAGTACACTGAGTAACTTTGTTATTTAAGATATTTTGATATTTCATAAAATGTATTATAATGCTTTTATGGATAAAATAAAATCACCAAGTGTAGCAGGAACTTTTTATCCTGCTGATAAAGAAGAATTAAATAGTATAATTTCTAATTTTAAACAAAATTTAAAAACTGAATGTAAATACTCTTCAAGGGCTGTTATTGTTCCTCATGCCGGTTTAGTTTATTCAGGACAATTAGCTTTTGATACGTTAAGTATTTTAGATAAAAATATAAAAACACTATTTATATTTGCACCTACTCATAGAGTTGGATTTCCTGGTTTGTGTTTATCTTCTTATGATGAGTGGGAAACACCTTTAGGTAATATTGAAATTAACCAAGAAATTAATCAAGAATTAAATGAAAACTTTTTCCTTGATTATTTTGACGAAGCTTTTGCTGAAGAACATGCTATTGAAATACAATTACCTTTAATTCAGTCTATATTCAATAATATTAATATTGTCCCAATATTGGTAGGTCAGGCTGATATTAATTCTGTTTTAGAAATAATTATGAATTATTGGAATAATAAAGATATAGGTTTTGTTATTTCTTCTGATTTAAGTCATTTTCTTGAAGATAAAGATGCTAGAAAAATTGATTTAATAACTGCAGAAATGATTGAAAGTGGAAACATCTCCCAATTTTCTTACAAGCAGGCATGTGGTGCTATTGGTGTATGTGCATTAACTGCTTTTGCATCCAGTCAAAAATATTCATTGATTAGAAATGGCTTAATAAATTCTTCAATAGCAACTGGGGATAAATCTCGTGTTGTTGGTTACGGTGGTTGGTTTTTGTATGAAGGTGAAGTTAATGAATACTTAAAAAAATATTATTCTGAAGAAATTAAATCTTTATGTAAAGAAGCAATTGTATCTAAATTGGAAGATCGAATTATTAACAATATAGATTTACCAAGTGTGTTTGAAGAAAAGATGGCTTGTTTTGTGACATTGGAAAAACAAAATAATCTAAGAGGTTGTATTGGCTCAATTATTGCGCATCAATCTTTAAAAGAAGATTTGATTCATAATGCAAGAGCTGCAGCTTTTAATGATCCAAGGTTTAATCCTTTAGATATGTCTGAAATAGAATACTTATCAATAGCTATATCTTTACTATCAGCACCTTCAAAAATGAATTTTAAAAATGAAGAAGATTTATTAAACCAAATAGTTCCTTTTAAAGACGGTATTATTATAAAAGATAAAGGTTATCAGGCGGTATATTTACCATCTGTTTGGGACCAGTTACCAGATAAAAAACAGTTCTTAAATTCATTAAAACTAAAAGCAGGTATGAGTGCTGATTATTTTTCAGAAACATTTGAGGCTTATAGATTTTATAGCGAATACATTAAATAATTAAATTGCAATCTGTGTTCCGACTATAATTCTATGGCTGTCAGCAGCATTTTCGTTTTGGCAGAATACATAGTTTAAGATAAGTTTCCAAGCCTGTCCTTTAATGTAATAGTTAATACCTGCAGTATATTCTCTTTTATTATTTCCTGCAATATTTTTGTCAGGATCAAATTCGTCGTATCTAGCAAGTAATTCCCATTTTTTAGTTAAGTGATATCCAACTGTTGCACACCAACCTTGTCTTTGTTTAGTTGTTAGACCATCACCACCGTTAGAACCATTAGCATCTGCAAATTCTACTCTTGTCCAGAATTTTTTATATTCGTATCCAAAATAAGCACTAGATATAAAGTAGTCCTTACCATTTCGATCTCCAGTAACAATACCTCCGCCTATTCTCATTTTTCCCCAACGGCCATCTGTCAAACCTAATGGTTTAAAATTAACTAACCCATTAAATTCAACCCCAGGGAAGAATTCTGAGAAATAAGTGTCAGAACTGTAACCACCTAAGTCATAATCAACTAAAGCATAATTACCTTTTAATCTAACCCCAAATTTTCTTATGTTACCTAAATTTCTAGCAATTTGTGAACGATTTACGAATGGTAATGTATAAGGAGATTGTGTTGCTTCAATACCACCACCAACACGAGAATTACCAAATAAAATCACATTATTTTTTATTCGATGTGATTCAATGTATACGTCTTGTGGAAGTTGTTGAAGGAATCCTCTATTGTGTTGAGGTGTTGGATCTAACATGATTCTAAAGTTTTCTTTTCCACCTTTAAATTGCCCATCAAATAAGATATTTATTAATCCAACACTAAACTTATCATCTCCGCCACCATTTTCAGGTACAGTAACAGCATTATTCATTTGAATAACACCCCAAGTGTGAATACTATCTATTGGACCACGTTCAAAATGTTTAGTAAGAGGTTCTTTTAGTAAACATGCCGGTTCTTTAGTATTTTCAATTTGTAAATTGTAAACATCGTGAGCAGTTCTTGCTAGTTCATCATAAACGTGTAAGTGTTTGTGAACTGTTTCAGGGTTAAAATCCGGAGAGTTAATATCAACAACATGATCTTGACTTGCTCCACTTTGTAATTTTATTGTTGCATCTGGATTCTCTTTATTAACTTGTGCTACAACATTAGGAATAAAACTATTTGTATCAAGCTTTATTTCATCAGCTGCAAATGCTGATGATTTAATCAATAATAATATCCCAACTAAAAATAAAATCTTTTTCACGGCTAATGTTCTCTTTAATAATATGGGGGATATAAAATCCCCCATGAATACATAATTAATTTTCTTTATGGTCATCTCTTAAGTATGCAGTCCAGAATAGAAGAACTACAAATACTATAGCACCAACTAAATTTCCTAAAGTAACAGGAATTAAGTTATTAATAAAACATGATTTTAAAGTTAAACCAGTTAGTTGTTCAGGAGTTAAACCTGAAGCTGCAACTATTGCTGGAGTATGTTTAAGAAATAATCCGTTAGTTAAGAAATACATATTTGCAATACTGTGTTCATAACCAGAAGCAACGAATGTCATGATTGGGAAGAATATTGCGAATATTTTACCAATAACATGTCTAGAAGATGAAGCCATCCAAATAGCCAAACATACTAACCAGTTACAAAGAATACCTCTTGTAAATGCTTCAATCCAAGGTAATGTTGCTTTTGTGTAAGCAGTTGTTAAACCAAGAGCTCCTAACGCCTCATGCGAATTGTGTGAACATCCTGAGAAGTAAATTAAAGTTGCTAATATAATGGAGCCAACAAAGTTGCCAACATATACAATAGACCAGTTTCTTAATAATTTCCAAATGCTAACTTTCTTTTCTATAACAGCAAATGTCATCATAACATTACCTGTAAATAATTCAGCACCTGTTAGTACAACCATCATAAGACCTGTTGCGAAAGTCATAGCTCCAACAAGTTTTGCAATTCCCCAACTAATAGCTTCAGTTCCAGTCATAACGTTTAATGATACTTGAGCACCAAATGCAATAAATGCACCAGCTGCGATTGCTAATACAAATGCTTTTGATTTTCTAAATCCTGCCTTCATAGGCATTACGCTGTCAGCCAATTCATGTGCAACCCCATTAGGAGTAATACAATCTTTGGTATCTAAATTTTGTTCAGTCATGTTTTTATCTCCTTTTCTAAAAATAATTTGTATACAAACAACTAATCCGAGTTATTGATAACTCGGTTTATACTGGGCCTATAACGCTCGGTACAATACTCTTTAATTGTCCTAAATAAAAAGAACTATTTGGCTAGTCCGTCTGATATTGTATATCGTCAAATTTTTATTTCAATAGGGTTTAATAAAAAAAATATAATATATTATGTTCTTATTTCTCAAAACTCAATAATAATAAGGGAATAAACCATGAATAAATAATTGTAAAATTTACACTTGACAATCTTTTTTGTTAGATTTACAACAGAATTTGTGAAGAGTTTTTAGCCGAAATTTTAATATCAATTTTGATATTATTTTGACTGGAACAAGCCGAGTCTAGATTTAATTTTGGATGGAAGATATTAATATGAACAATTATTTTATTGGAATAATGATTTTTTTGATGAGCGGATTTATAGGATTAATGTTTCCTAAAAACTGGAAAATATCAATCGTATCTTTGATATGTGGAATAGGTTCTATTCTAACTTTAATTCCAGCTATTCAAGTTTTGGTAAGTGGTCAAAATTTGGTTCAAAGTTTTGATTTTAACCAAATTTTTGGATGTGTGAAATTTGTAATTGATCCATTATCTGCATTTTTTGTTGTTGTTATATCTACAATAAGTTTAGCAGCAGTTATTTATTCAAAAGGTTACTTAAAACATTATATTGATAATGGTAAGAATATAAATTCTCATTTAATATTTTTACCAATGTTAATAGCATCAATGTTATCAGTTGTTACTTGTCAAAATGCATTGATGTTTTTAGTTTGTTGGGAAATAATGTCTTTAAGTTCATTTTTCCTAGTTATATTTGAAAATGAGAAAAAAGAAGTGCTTAAATCAGGTATTAAATACTTAGTATTTATGCATTTTTCTGTTTTATTTATAATTTTAGCATTTGCAATAATGTCAATAACATCAGGTAGTTTAGATTTCTCAAGTTTCGCATTTGCTTTACAACATAGTGAAGGATTAGCAAACTTAGTATTTATTTTAGCATTTATTGGTTTCGGAACAAAAGCTGGTTTTGTTCCATTCCATAACTGGTTACCTGATGC
>CALUUV010000102.1 GCA_944324055.1 Candidatus Gastranaerophilales bacterium
GGAATATCTACGTTCTTATCTATAATAGCACGATTAATTTGAGAATATCTACCAATTGTTACATTTTCCATCAAAATTGATTCAGAAATATGACAATAACTGTTAATTCTTACCTTTGGTGAAAGGATACATCTTGATAATGTACCACCTGATACAATACATCCTTCTGATATCATTGAATCAGTTGCCATACCTACTCTATCACCTTGTTTCCAAATAAATTTTGCAGGTGGATAATTATAGTTATATGTTCTTAAAGGCCACTCTTTTGAATATAAATTCAACTCAGGATCATAATCTAATAAATCCATGTTTGTTTGCCAATAAGCATCTATACAACCTACATCTCTCCAATATCCCTTTTCTCTTGGCGACATGCCCGCAAATTTATTTTCTTTAAAATTATATACTCTAATATTTTTACCTTGATTTAATAACATTGGAATTACATTTTTACCAAAGTCATGGTGTGATTCTTCTATATCTGCATCTTCTTTTAATGCATTAATTAAAACATCTCTGTCAAATATATAATTTCCCATAGATGCTAAACACATATTAGGATTATCTGGCATAGGTCTTGGAGGTGTTTGAGGTTTCTCAACAAAATTTACCAATCGCCATTCTTCATCAACTTCCATAATTCCAAATTCTGATGCTTGTTCTATTGGTATAGGAATAGCTGAAATTGTTAATGCGGCATTATTCTTTTTGTGGAATTTAAGCATGCGAGCAACATCCATTTTATAAATGTGGTCACCACCAAAAACACAAACAAATTTTGGATCTTCATCAATAATATGTAAAATATTTTGATAAACTGCATCTGCAGTACCTTGATACCATGCTCCTCCTGTTCTCATTTGAGCTGGTACTAACTCAACAAATTGGTTCCAAAACGGTGATAACGCCCAACCTCTTACGATATGCTTATTCAAAGAGTCCGATTTATATTGAGTTAAAACCTTAATTCTTTGAAAACCTGAATTCACAAAATTATTTAGTACAAAATCAATAATTCTGTATCTTCCACCAAATGGAACTGCTGGTTTTGCCCTATCTTTTGTTAAAGGATAAAGGCGTTTACCTTCACCACCAGCTAAAATCATAACCAACGCATCATTAACATTCATAAATTACACCTCGCTTATAAGTTTGATTATAAACTGGAAATAAGATGATTGCACTAATTATATTTAATTATTTTTATAAAAAAAATTAGGGAAAGAGGATGTTGACTTAAAAAATATTTTGTGATATAAAATTAGTGGGGTAAATGTATATTTTTGAGTCTTGCACAACTTGCAAGGCTTTCTTTTTTTATATACAAAATTAATCAAAAAAAAGCCCCGTCATTTTCCGGGGCATAATGTTTATTGACCATATCTTGGCGTACACTACTCGCCAAGTTCATCTTTAATTCTTGATCTTAAATCACTAATCACTTTGTTTGCATAATCTGAGTCTAGAGCATTTTCTCCATCTGGAGTTACAAATGTATCTTTTGATGGTCTTACTATATCTGACACATCAACATTTTCTTTTTCAGCTTTTGAATATAATGCTGAAATTATTATATTTAAGTATGATTCTGCATCATCGCCAAAAGCGTCATCAAATTTTTCACCAATCTTACCATTATAACCATCTTTTTTATCTAATTCTGATAATATTTTTTCAACATTATCAGCATTAATTGTTTCAGATGTTAAATATTTCTTTAATTTATCTTCATCTTCATCTTCAATTGATTGATAAATACCTGCAGTTGTATCAGCTATCATTTTTGATTCTTCAGCAACAGTGTTGAAATTAGTTTCACCACTGAATAAATCTTTAACTGCTTGTTCCTCATCTGTTAAACTTCCTGATTCTTTAGTTTTATTTGAAATAGATGAAAGGATATCATTTACAATTATTCCTAATTTTGAACACAAAGCTTTAAATGAAGCAACTTCTTCTCCATCCAACTGTCCATTACCATTTCCACCATTAGCAGCAGAATCAACTTGACGAGCTAAAAGTGATAATGCAGTTTTTGGATCTTCTTTTGCTTTATCTTGATTTGTAATTGTATCCATTGATGTTTCTATTCTTTCTTTTAAAGCATTTACAACTGCTTCAACATAATCTTTATCAGTTGCAGATTCTCCAAATTTTGCACCAGAAACACCATTTCCTACGGTATAATTTCCATTTTCATCCATACTTACGATATCTGAAATATCTATTGATCTTGCCATTGCTGCATCAACTAATGCTGTAATTATTGTTTTTCCATAATCATCCATATCATCTTGATCTACATCATCAATTATTGAATGCATTAATGTTTCATCTTCATCATAACTTTCATCTAATACTGCTAAAACATTGTCCTTTGTTATTGTATCAACCATACGTTTCAACTTAGTATCATCGGTACCACCACCGAAAAACCAGCCATTTACAGCATCTCTAATACCTTCAGCAATCATTTTTGCATCTTTTTTATTTGACTTATTTGATTTCAAAAAGCTATTATTATTTAATTGAGCGTAAATTTCATATTCTGGGCTATTATCAGATGTTGCACCGTTTTGAGAAAATAAATTTTCATAATATAGACGATTTGAATTATAAGAACTAATTATTGATTTAGCATTGGTAACACCTTTAGCTTCTAACTTGTCTGCAAAAATTGAAACTTCTGAGCCATCAATAACTTTATTGTTATTACCTGCCTTGTCAACATCTCTTGCAACTTGTCTAATTACTTTGTTATCAACTTTAATCTCTGACATAATTCCCTCAATAATCATCTAAAATGATTTATTAATTCCCCGTACTTATATAAAGTTTTTTATATTTTAAGAATTGACTTTTTTTTTACAATTATTAAGTTTTGTAAATATAACATCAGAAAAAATTAAAGAAAATAGAGAATAATGCCGTTACAAAGAACAAGGAAAAGAAATTAGGAGAATTCGATTATGGGAATGTCGGCGTCACAAGCTAGATTTTTATCTATCACAGCCAAAATACATGACCTTGAATACCAAGCTCAAACAATTGAGTATGCAAAACTATCATTAACTAATGATGCCAATGTTGCATACGAAGAATACTGCGAAGGTATTAATTCTACTAAGTATCAAATGAAAGTTGTAACAGGAGGAGAAGTTGATAAAGTTGATGTAACATACGCAGCTATTATCGCATCAGGTAATCAACCAGAGCATCCTATGTATATTCTTACAGATGCTGTAACAGATGATATTTATCTTCCAGAACAAGTTGTTGAAGGAATGAATGGTAAAATTCCTGAAACACTCGACGAATTTTTAGGTGTTGTTGCAGAAAAATATGTATATTCTGGACAAGGTCTAACCACTGATGAAGCTAAAGCAAACTTATCAAGAGAAGGATATTCAAATTACTGGACTGCTGTATATTACCAATTAGCTGGATATACTGATAACTCCGGAAAAGTTAGTAACGGACATGGATTTATTTCTGTTTCAAATTATAGTGCAAATGACAGAGAATGGATTCAAAAGAAAATAGAAAACGGTGAAGCTATACTAAATAAAATGGAAGCAACACAAGATTCTATTGGAGATCAAAAGGTTAATATCTTTGCAGAAACAAATATTGCAGAAGATACAAATATGTCTGAAACTTCTGATGACTTACTAATATCACGAGCTGAGGCAGATTACGAAAATAGATTAGAAAATATTAATCAAAAAGATAAACAATTAGATTTACGATTATCAAGAATTGAAAACGAAAGGAACGCATTAAAAACAGAGTACGACACAGTTAAAGATTTAATTAAAAAGAATATAGAAAGGGGTTACAAAACATTTAACGCATAACAAATAAATAGAATAGAAAAGCGGTCCTGATTAAATCAGGACCGCTTTTTTCTATTATTATTTAGAAATATAATTAATTAATGCTCTTACACCTGCTCCAGATGCACCTTTAATAAACTCATTCATTGGTTTATCCATAAATGCAACACCTGCAATATCGATATGTGACCATTTTACATCTTTAACAAATTCTTTTAAGAATAAGCCAGCTGTTGATGCGCCGCCCCAACGAGAGCCAGTATTTTGCATATCAGCAACTTCACTCTTTAATGAATCTTTGTATTCTTCATACATTGGAAGTTCCCAATATCTTTCACCAACTTCTTTTGCAGAGGCAATAACTCTTTGAACCATATCGCAATCATTTCCAACAATACCTGCAGCAACATTTCCTAATGCTACCATACAAGCACCTGTTAGAGTTGCAATATCAATAACTTCATCAACACCTAATTCTGATGCATAACAAAGAGCATCAGCTAATGTTAAACGACCTTCTGCATCAGTATTATCAACTTCAATTGTTTTACCATTTTTAGCAGTTAAAATATCGCCTGGTTTGTAAGCAGAGCAGCCTGGCATGTTTTCACAAGCTGCAATAATACCGTGAACTTCAACATCTGGTGCTAATTCTTTTATTTTGCTCATTATACCTAATACACAAGCTGCACCTGACATATCATCACGCATTGTCAACATTGATGATGGTGGTTTAATATCTAATCCGCCACTGTCAAATGTTATACCTTTACCAATAATCGCAATTTTCTTTCTTGGATTTGGGCAAGAATGTTTCATATGAATAAATTTATGTGGTTGAGAAGAGCCTTGTCCAACAGCTAAATAAGCTCCCATTCCCATTTTTTCACAATCTTCTTTTTCATAGATTTTTGTATCTAAGCCAAAGCTTTGTGCAACTTCTGCCAATTTTGTTGGAGTTGCAAACGCTGCTGGTTCGTTAGCTAAATCTCTTGTTAACTTCATTCCATCCATAATGATTTCAGAACGACGTAACAATGCTTCGTCACAATTTACAAATACTTCTTCAATTTTGTCATCCTTTTTAGTTTTATATTTATCGAAAGAATAATCTGCAAAATATACACCATAAGCAAATTGTTCAGCCCAGTTAAAATCTACACCAGTAAAATCAGATGCAACTTTTTTAGCTTTCATCTGCATTGCTTTTTTTACAGCTTTATAAGTAGCAATTCTAAATTTATCAGAATTAAATTCAGATTTCTTTCCAAATCCAACTACTAAAATTTTTCTAGCAGATTGTTTACCATAAGTTGGTAATAGATATGTTTGACCGAATTTACCTTCGAATTTATCTTCTTCAATAGCATACTTATTTGCTAATTCTTCAGTAGTTTTTTCGCCTTCGAACTGATTTACAATAAGAATATCACACTCTGTATTCTTAATATCAGCAACCACATTTATTTTCATAAACGGACTCCTTTCTTATAAACTAATATTATATTTTTTAGCCATAATTTTAACAAAATTTTCTATACTTCTATCCCAAGTCCTTTCTCCTGCGGGAGTAAAGAAACATCCTGGGATTTGACCTTGTTCTCTATGATGTCTTACACAATCACAACAAACACCTCTATTAGAACAGGTTGTTGCAGTACAGGTACAATCAATTAAATTCTCTTCTCTTTTACATTCCATAAGAAACTCCTTTTTAGTATTTT
>CALUUV010000103.1 GCA_944324055.1 Candidatus Gastranaerophilales bacterium
ATCTCTTCCTTACTTAAATACTCCGCCATTAGAATCTCCTATTTCTAATCCCATTTCTTTTGACATTTACTAATGTAACATAAATTTCTTTTATTGAACTAAAATATTTCAAGATGTAAATTTTTATTTGCAATAGTTTACAAAAGAAGGATATAATTAACTCATGGAGAAATTTGAGCTTTTTAATAAATTTAACAACCCTGTATTGATTGTAAACAATGAAATTGAGCTTGTTTACAAAAACAATGTTTTTAACCGTTGTTTCCAAGATTTTAAAAATTTAAAAAAATTTCTACATAAGATTAATTATGATATATGTCCACTTAACACAGAAGATACAGAAATTCTTTCACCAATAATCCAAGCAGTTAGGTCTAAAGAAAGTTTTGTCGCCCATATATCATATCAACATAAACAAAATGAGTTTTCTTACTATGATATTAATACTGTTAAACGAAGCAAATATACTATTATATTCTTTACAGACGTTACTTCCCAAGTAAAATGTGAAAAAATAGAAAACCGCTTAAACAGTTTACAAAACAAATTCAATGAATTAGAAAACGATAACAAAGATCTTCAATACATTAAACAAAAAGCCCAAGCTCAAGCTATTAAAATGGCTTTAATTAATAAAATTTCTAATATAATAAGAGAATCAATAGATTTACAAAGTATTTTAAATCCAACATTAAAAGAATTATCATTTATGTTTGGAGCTTTTAATGCTTATTATGCAGAATTTGATAATAAAAAATTTATTATTACGCAATCACTTAAAGAATCTGATATAAACCAAGCTATATCATTTGATAGCGCTATAATTAAACAACTTAAAAATAACAAAATTTCATATTCTAGATGCTTAAAAGCTCATTTAAATGCAGAACCTTTTAAGGAATCTATTCAAAGAATCATTGTTCCTGTTTACCATATGTCAGAAATGCTAGGAATAGTTGTTTTACTATCAAGGCAAAAAAGAGGTCTAGGCGAAGAATTAGATATATTAGAAAGTATATCATCTCAATTAGGCACAGCTATTGTACACGCAAAGTTATACAAAAAAAATATTGAAACAGTAAAAGAATTAAAACAAACATTAAAAGAATTAAAAGATACACAATTACAACTTATTAATTCCGAAAAAATGGCTTCATTAGGTCAATTAATCGCAGGTGTAGCTCACGAAATTAATACACCTGTTGCTTCAATAAAATCTAATAACGAAATATTTACCAAATTAATTAATAAAATTGAAGATGAAAAAATTGCAAATATTTTAAAAGATATAAATTCAACAGATAAAGAAGCTATTCAACGAATTAATCATCTTGTTATATCACTCAAGAAATTTGTTAGATTAGATGAAGCAGAACTACAAGAAGCAGATATTAATAAAGAACTTGATTTAACCCTAGATTTAATTAGGCACGAAACAAAAAAAAGAATTAATGTAATAAAGGACTACGGGAATATACCTCTAATAAAATGTTATCCAAACATGTTAAATCAAGTGTTTATGAATATTTTAATAAATGCTTGCCAAGCAATTGAAGGAAATGGAGAAATCAAAATTTCAACGGAATTCAAGAAAAATAAACTAATCATTTCTATTCAAGATAATGGTTCAGGAATAAAAGAACCAGAAAAAATATTTTTAGCTGGATACACAACTAAAGGTGTAGGTGTTGGAACAGGTTTAGGGCTTGCTATATCTGCCAAAATAATAGCAAAACATAATGGAAAAATAGATGTAGAAAGTACAATAAATAAAGGTAGCAAATTCATTATTACTATCCCTAGTGAGTAATAAATATTACAAAAAACTTAAAAAAAATTTCCTATTATAATTGAGTTCTAGGAGTAAATTATTAAATTAGATTAAAAAAAAATACATTTTTTTAAAACGATTATGAATAAAGAAAAAAGATATGGTATATTATTAGTACGCAGAAAATAAAGTGTAGTTTTTACCCTTTATCAAAAAAAAGGAATTGTAAAAAAAACTTAATAAACCAAAGAAAAAAAAGCAATTATTTTAAACATATTATTTTTATATAAGAGTGTGAAGAAATTAAAAGTTTATATGTCGGAGGTTATGTAATGACAATATCAGTTATCGGTAAGAAAAAACAAAGCAAAAAATCTTTTGACGAATTATTATCAGACTTAAAAACTAGTAGTTCAGAAAAAGTTAGATATAATGCCGCTAGAATATTAGGTGAGTTAGGCGATTCAAAAGCTGTTGAACCTTTAATTGATGTATTAAGAAACGACAAAAATGGCTCAGTTAGATTATATGCAGCTAGAGCATTGGGAGAATTGGGAGATACTAAAGCAACTGAATTTTTAATCGAATCTTTACGTGAAGATCGTAACGTTGACGTTAGAGTTCGTGCAGCTCGTGCTTTAGGACGTTTAGGTGGTAAAATCGTTGTTGAACCACTTGTTGAAGCATTAAACGATGAAAACCCTCAAGTTTGTATTACTGCAACAGATGCTTTAATTGAAATTGGTGATGTTGCTACAGATGCATTAATTGGTTCATTAGATCACGAAAAAGTAAATGTTCGTTGTGATGCTACAAGAGCATTAGGCGAAATTGGTGATAAAAAAGCAGTTGATAAAATTATTAATATGCTTTATGACGAATGGGTTAACGTTAGAATTTATGCAGTAACTTCTTTAGGTAAATTAAATGATACTAAAGCTGTTCCAGCATTAATCGATGTTATGAAAAACCGTTCTGAAAATGAATTAGTTCGTGCTGGTGCTGCAGCTGCTCTAGGTGTTCTTAGAGATCAAAGAGCATTACTTCCATTAAGAGAATTAATTATGGAAGCTGAAGAATTAGGAGAATTAGAAGATACAGCTCTTAAATCATTCAAAAAAATTATGGCAGCTAACTGGCAATCTATTCCAGGAGCAACAGTTCAAAAGAAAACAGCTTCTGTATAAGATAAAATAAAACAATTAAAAAAAACCAGATTATATATAATCTGGTTTTTTTATTATAAATATTCGTTAAGAAATGTCATAATAACACTTTAAAAGGGCTAGTATATATGTTATAATCAAAATATATTTACTGACGGGGATATCTTATTTAATGGCAAATTATGTGTTTGTTGCACAAAGTCTCGATGGATTTATAGCATCCAAGGATGGCTCAACCAACTGGTTAAACATACCAAATCCAAATAAAATAGATTATGGATACCACAATTTTATTAATAAAATTGATGCTATCATTATGGGAAGATTATCATTTGAAAAAGCTCTTAGCTATAAACCTTACCCATATAATAAACATGTATTCGTTTTAAGTAATACTTTAAAAACAATACCAATTAACCTACAAGACCATGTAGAAATTGTGAATGGTGATTTAAAAAAGATTGTAGCTTACGCAAAAAATAAAGGTTTTGAGAACTTATATATTGACGGAGCAAAAACAATTCAATCTTTCTTAAAAGAAGATTTAATAGATGAAATAACAATAAATACACTTCCAATTATATTAGGAGAAGGAATTCGTCTATTTGAAAACATTAATAAAACAATTCAACTAACGCTAGAAGATAGAATTGCGTATGAAAATGGAATTATAACAGCTATTTATACAAAACAAAAGGTGGAATCTTAAAAAAGAAACCACCTTAATTGTTTTATTCAGTTTAAAATTAGAATTCTAAACCAGCTTCTCTAGCTGCATCAGCAAGTGCTTGAATTCTTCCGTGATAAAGGAAACCACCTCTATCAAATACAACACCTTTAACACCAGCTTTTAAAGCTTTTTTAGCAATAGCTTCACCAACAACTTTTGCAGCTTCAATATTACCACCGTGTGATAATTTTTCACGTAAGTCTTTATCGTTAGAAGAAGCAGATGCTAAAGTTACATGTTTAACATCGTCAATTAATTGAGCATAGATGTGTTTAGTACTTCTGTAAACTGCTAATCTTGGATATTCAGCATCTCCAGAAATATTTAATCTAATAGATCTATGTCTTTTTTGAACTCTTGGTTTTCTAATTTCTTGTTTAATCATTTTCTTTCTCCTTAACCCAAACCTTCTTAATAACTAATTAAGGGTTTATATGGGCTTGTTCTTATATCTTTATACTCAAATTTAGTTATTAAATTAAATTGACCTATGAAAAATTTCAAAATAAATAATAAGCTAAACTTGACTACGTGCTTAGCACTATTTTTTACCAGCTTTACCAGCTTTTCTTCTGATATATTCACCTTCGTAGCGAATACCTTTTCCTTTATAAACTTCTGGAGGTCTTTTGCTTCTGATAGCAGCTGCAACATCACCAACCATTTGTTTATTAGAACCACTTACTGTTATGTTAACGTTTTTATCAACAGAAATAGTAATACCTGCTGGAGGTTCAACAATAACTGGGTGAGAGTAACCTAAAGCCATATTAAGTTTAGTTCCTTCCATACTAGCACGGTAACCAACACCTTGAATTTCTAATTTCTTTTCGAAACCTTTGCTTACACCTTCAACAGCGTTAGCAACTAATGTTCTTGAAAGACCATGTAAAGCATTAGTTTTTCTTTCATCATTAGTAGGTTCTAAAATGATATGATTATCAACTACAGAAACTTTAATTTCTTCTCTTACATTAACAGATTCAGTACCTTTAGGTCCTTTTACTGTTACTAATTGACCATCGATTTTTACTTCAACACCTGAAGGAATTTCGACAGGTTTTTTACCAATACGTGACATATTATTTTCTCCTTTATTTCTAAGTGGGTTTTCTGTCAATTGCACCACTTTTGTATTTACTTAATTTTTTTCGTAAAGATCTTATACGTAGCTTTTTATTATAATGAACAGAATGGTTTGGTGTTAATATCTTGTAGATTTAACTTTAATTTGGAAGCTAAAACCAAACCGGACATCAAACGTAACCTAGCTATGTGCGTAGCACTACCAAACGTTACAAAGAATTTCGCCGCCTAAGTTTTCTTTACGAGCTTTTCTATCTGTTAATAAGCCTTTGCTTGTAGAAACAATAGAAATACCTAAACCACCAAATACTTGTGGTAAGTTTTTAGCTTTACAATAAGTTCTTAAACCTGGTTTAGAAACTCTTTGAAGGTTAGTAATAACAGGTTTACCTTTTTCATCGTATTTTAATTCGATAACTAAAGATTTGAACTTACCTTCTTCTTTAACTGAATAACCAGCGATAAAACCTTCGCTTTTTAATAATTCAGCAACAGAAAGTTTTAATTTAGAAAGAGGCATAGAAACTGTTTCATGAGAAACAACGTTAGCATTTCTAATTCTTGTTAGCATATCTGCTATTGGATCTGTGTTCATATTTATTTCCTTTTCTCTTGCGGACTTACAAGGTTAAACCTTGCAGTATCCTAGTACTCGTTCTTACCGAATTAATTGTTGCTCATTAAAAAGCGTACTTCGGCAGTCAACAAA
>CALUUV010000104.1 GCA_944324055.1 Candidatus Gastranaerophilales bacterium
GGAACTTTCATGAATGCTTGACGCATTAAAAATATCCCAAATGCATTTACTGCAAAAGGTAGAATTAAACCTAAATATCCCATGAAATTATTTACACTATCAATTAAATTAAGCTTAATAGTTATTAAATAGACAGGCAACATTATTGACTGAAAAGGTATCATAATAGTTGCAAGAATTGAAAAGAATACAATTTTTTTACCTTTAAACTCCATTCTAGCCAAAGGATAAGCAGCCAAAGCTGATAGTATAAGGTTTAATAATACAGTAAATCCTGCAACAACCATGCTATTTATAAAATAACCAATAAAATTAACTCTATGCCATACACCAACATAATTATCCCAAGTGAAATCAGTAGGAATTATAGTTGGGGGATACGCAAATATATTTTCATTAACACCTTTTAAAGATGTTGATATCAACCATATAAAAGGAAAGATTGATAATAATGAAACAAATATCAACACAGAGTGTATAGAAATTTTACTGATTATTTTCTTTAGCATAGAATAATAATATCATATTTTTATTTTTAAGTTATAATATTTTTTGAGGATATTTATGGCATCAATTTTATCGGATAAAACTAGCTACGAGGAAGTAAAAGATATTGTTGTAGATACAAATTTACAACATGTTGCAATCATTATGGACGGCAACAGACGTTGGGCAAAAAACAAAGGTTTGCCTTCTGCTGTTGGACATAAAAAAGGAGTTGATTCACTTAAAGCAACTGTTTATGCTTGTAATGATTTTGGGATTAAGTATTTAACAGTATATGCTTTCTCTACTGAAAACTGGAACAGAAAACCAGAAGAAGTTGATTTCTTAATGAATTTGTTAGGAAATACTATTAAGAATGAGCTAGGAGAACTTCACGAAAACAATGTTGTGATATCTTTCCTTGGAGATTTAACAAAATTAGCACCTAAGTTACAAGAAATTTTATACAATGCAATTGATGTAACTAAAAATAATACTGGTGTTCATCTTCAAATTGCTTTTAATTATGGTGCAAGAGATGAAATTGTTAGCGCAACTAAAAAAATTGCTGAAAAAGTTAAAAACGGAGAACTTTCTATCGATGATATTTCAGAAGAAACCATTTCAAGTTCTCTTTACACTGCAAACATGCCAGACCCTGACTTATTAATCAGAACAGGTGGCGAAAAAAGAATTTCTAATTATTTATTATGGCAAATAGCTTATGCCGAAATCCTAGTTACCCAAGAATTTTGGCCTGAATTCAACAAAGATTCATTAGCAAATGCTGTTATTGAATTCAATAACAGACATAGACGCTGGGGCAAATAGGAGTTAGAATTACGGCAAGTTTTTTATAAGCTCTAATTCAACCTTACCAGCCTTAAATTTAAAAGAATTAGCAAGTTTGATTTTCTTTTCAGCTTGCAATTTTTCAATAACATCAACAGCTTTTTTCAAATGGTTACGGTTAACTTTTAAATCAAGTGTTTTTTTAAATTTAGCCATATAACCTTTTACTTTAGTCTCATCAAATACAAAAATTGACCATGCCAGTTTAGAATTCCAACCCTCAGGACAAGAAATATGCTGACTTAAAAAATCATCATTACAACTTACAATACAACCATGTGGAGTATTCATTTCTTTTGAAGATTCAGAAACAGGAATATTCAAAGGATATGGCTGAATATAATAAGATGCGCCTAAATGTTCTCTGAAATTTCCGACAAAATCATTCATAACAATAAAATTACTTATATTTTTTATCAATGTTTCGTGATACTTTTCTCTTTCCGATTTCTTTAAAGCATAACCTAACCCTGGAGCATTAAATGTTATAGCATAACAATTAGTATCTCCTGCTTTTATAGCACGTCCTACTACAACTTGAGCATAAGCACCACCTAGAGAATGACCTGTTACATAAATTTTTGCAGATTTATTTTTCTTTCTAATTCTTTTATAAATATTAGTTGCCTTTATCATTGAAGGCGGAATTCTTCTTGCAACAAAATGCATATCAGTAACAAAATCTAAAGGATCATCAGTTCCTCTGAAGGTTAAAATCACTTGGTTAGATTTTTTATAAATAACAAATGCAAGATTAAGTCTTTTAACAACTTTACCTCTAGACTTAACTTCCATGTTCTCTATTGTATTTTTTTCAACTAAAGTCCAACCATCAATTTCAGATGGCATGGTATCTTTATAAACTTCATTACTAAGCTTTTTACATATATCGTATATTTTTGTCATAGTTAAAATTATACATATATCTGACTGACATGCAAATATATAATAAAACTTAAAATCTTAATTAAAAAACTAAGCATAAAAAAAAGCCGTCTTTGTTAAGAGCGGCTACTAGACTTGGGGAGGAGGTATGAAAAACCTTAACGGTTCCTCATACTAGGTATTACGACAGAATTTCAAAACTATTTACAAACTTTATAAAAAAATCATCTATTTGGTATAAAAATAAAAATTACAAATATTCATAATAGGGTTTTATTTATGTATTAGTGGTATAATTTAATAATAAGGAATGGGAGTGTGTATATGGCACATATAGTAATTGACGAAAATAGATGTAAATCTTGTTATATTTGTCTTAATACCTGTCCAAAAGGATTGATAAAGAAGAGTAAAAAAACAAGTAAATTAGGTGATTACCTAGTAGAGTTTGATGACCCTAAGCATGAATGTATCGGTTGTGCGATGTGTGCAACAAGATGTCCAGACATGGCAATAGTTGAGGTACATAAATAAATGGAAGAAAAAGTATTAGTAAAAGGTAATTTTGCCATTGCGCAAGCAGCACTAAATGCAGGTTTAGAGTGTTATTTTGGATATCCGATTACACCACAAACTGAAATTGGTGAATATTTAAGCGATGCAATGTATAAAAAAGGTTTAGGCTATGTATGTGCAGAAAGTGAACTTGCAGCTATAAACATGGTTTTAGGTGCAGCTTCAACCGGTGCAAAAGCAATGACAACATCTTCTTCATGTGCCGTTGCATTAATGCAAGAAGCATTATCATACGCATGCTCAGATGAAGTTCCTGTTGTTTTAGTAAATGTTATGAGAGCAGGCCCTGGTTTAGGTTATATTTATCCAGCACAAGGTGATTATTATCAAGCTGTTAAAGGCGGCGGAAATGGAGATTATAAATTAACTGTTCTTGCTCCATCTTCTGTTCAAGAATGTATTGATTTAACTTATCGTGCATTTCACCTTGCTCACAAATACAGAAACCCTACCATGATTTTAGCTGATGGGCTTTTAGGACAAATGATGGAACCTGCAGTATTTGGAGAATATCCTTATCCTGAAATTGATAATTCTTCTTGGGCTTTAACTGGTGCTAAAGGAAGAGAAGGACGTGCGATATTCTCAGTTGCAACATCTGAAGAAAAACAAAATCAGCATATTTATGATTTGTTTGCGAAATACAAACAAATTGAAGAAAATGAAACTGATTGGGAAGAAATGAACACCGATGACGCAGATGTTTTAATAGTTGCATTTGGTAGTATGACAAGAAACATTAAAGCAACAATGAATGTTCTAAGAAAAGAAGGAATTAAAGCAGGTATCTTAAGACCTATAACTCTTTCACCATTCCCAACTAAGAGAATAAGTGAATTAGCTAAGAAAATCCCTAACATTATCGTTGTAGAAATGAATATGGGACAAATGGTTAATGATGTTAAAATCGCAGTAAATGGTCAAGCTAAAGTAGATTTAATCAACAGACCAGTAGGTCAATGGTTAAGTGTTGAAGAAATTACTCGTGGAGTAAAAAATATATTGGAGAAAAATTATGCAAGTGTTTAAAATCCCAGAATCAATAAAAAAGGGGTCAAGATTTACATTCTGCCCAGGATGTGATCATGGTATTGTTGTAAGAATAATTGCAGAACTACTTGATGAGATGAATTTAAGAGAAGATACAATTTGTGCAACATCAATCGGATGTTCTGTATTCTTGTATGATTTTCTTGATATAGATTGTATCGAATCTCCACACGGACGTGCAATGGCTGAGGCAACAGGTGTTAAAAGAGCTAGACCTAATAAGTTTGTATTCACATATCAAGGTGATGGTGACTTCGCATCAATTGGTTTAGCAGAATCTATGCACGCTGCATTAAGAGGTGAAAAGATTACAGGTATTTGTATAAACAATACAACCTACGGTATGACTGGTGGTCAAATGGGACCTACAACTTTGTTAGGCCAAAAAACTACAACTTCACCTATGGGTAGATTTACAGGCACTTATGGTTATCCAATCCATGTTGCAGAACAAATTGCATTATGTGATGGAACTGCTTTTTCTGCTAGAGTTGCTGTTGATTCAGTAGCACATATTAATCAAACGAAAAAAGCATTTAGAAAAGCTTTTGAGATTCAACAAAAAGGTTTAGGATTAACATTTATTGAAGTTTTAGGAACTTGTCCTACTAACTGGAAAATGACTCCTGATCAAGCTCATGAAAGACTTAGAAAAGAAATGATAGAAATATACCCTCTTGGTATATATAAAGACGTAACAGCTGAGGTAAAAGAATAATGGAACAAAATTTTATACTCGCAGGTTTTGGCGGACAAGGGATTTTATTTGCAGGAAAAGTTCTTGCAAACGCATTTATGTTAATGGGTAAGAATGTTACTTGGTACCCTTGTTATGGTGCTGAAATGAGAGGTGGAACTGTTAATTGTGAGATTGTTATTTCTGATGATGAAGTAAGTTCTGTTCACAAAGAGAATGCTGATTGTATTATTGTTTTAAACCAATTATCATTCGATAGATTTTTACCAAAAGTTAAAAAAGGTGGGTTAATTTTTTCTAACAAAACTCTTGTAAAAGAAAATAAAACAAGAAATGATATAAAATATTTATCACTTCCAATGACAGATATAGCAAATGAATCAGGATATAATAAACTTGCTAATATGGTTGCATTGGGTGCTTTAACAAATGTTATTGAAGGATTAAACGAAGAAATTCTTAAACAAGCTCTTGGTAAGGTTTTAACAGAAGATAAAATGTATTTATTGCCTCCTAACCTTGGGGTTATAAAATTAGGGATAGATGCTCTAACTCCTGTATATTAATTACTCTAAAAAGTTGATAAAAAAAAATAAAAAAAATGCTAAACTTTTAACAAAGGAATACAATTTTGAAAAAGAAACATTTACAACAACACATACAGGAAAAAGAATCGCAAATCCAAAAATTTAAGATGCGATTAAAATCATCTGATTTATGTGAAAGCCTTTATAACAAAGCTATTTTAGAAAAAGCTATTTTAAAGAAAGAATTAGAAGACGCTCAAAAAAACAAACTTGTTGAAGCAGTAAAGAAATTTATCCCAAAGAAAAAAGAACTAATCTGTGACTACTTCAAAGGCTAGGG
>CALUUV010000105.1 GCA_944324055.1 Candidatus Gastranaerophilales bacterium
GCTTTCTTTTAATTAAATATCCTTTTTTAATCAAAAAATTACAATGCGGTAAATGTATATACACATTATTTACTATGTAGCACATTTTTTCAATTCTAAATCTAACTAAATGAAATAATTTGTTACATTGGGATTCAAATAATAATAAAAAGCCCCAAAAAAAAAGGACAAGTTTGTCCTTAATAAATGGTAAGTATTATTTATTGTAGTCTTTTTTTAGGGTTACATGTAATTCAATAATGACATTGACATTATTGAAGACGCAGCTTGCATACTTGCTTGGTATGCTGTTTGAGCCATATACCAGTCACTGATTGCTGAGGTAATGTCTAAATCTTGTATCCCTGAAACATATTCTGTTATATTATTTTTGCTTGATGTTAATGATTCTGTTGACATCTCTAATTTGTTCATTACTGTACCAAATTCTGAGTTAACAGCGGTCATTTTGTTTAATGATTTGTCGAATCCATCTAACATTTGATTAAATGAATCATAACAAGCTTTGATTTCTGCACCTATTGCATCTTTTTCTGCTTGGGTTGCATTTTCTGGAAGATTTTCTTGTTCTTCTAATTTTTTGATTGTGTCATTAAGAGCATTTCTAAAGTCAATCAAATCACCCATTATTCCATCTTTTGAGTTAACTTGATATGTTGGGTTTCCGTCAGCATCAAGTACAGGTGTTACTCCATCTGCTTCATATATAGGCTCAACATCGCATTCTCCAAAAACTTCTTTGCCTGTAACATTTACTGTTTCAAAAACTCCGTCTGCGATTTCTAATTGACGTTTCCAATCTCCATCAATTGATGTTCCATTATATTTTATTCCGATAATTTCATCGGTTGGGTTTCCGTCAGCATCTATTCCATATTGAATACTGTATGGTGGAGTTTCTGTATTAGTACCACTATATATGTAGTTGCCATTATAGTTGGTATTTGCCATATCAACAACACTTTCAATAATTTTGTCTAATTCTGTTAATGTTGCAATAAGGTTATCTTTTGTTGATGTTCCGTTGGCTGCAGATGTTGCTAAATCTTTAGCACGTTGACCTTTTTTCATTACAAGTTCAATAGTTTCTGATGATTGTTTTATTTCATTATTTAATGAACCAATATTAGCTGACCAGATTTCAATTTTTCCTAACTGTCTATTAGAATTAACAATATTTACTGATTGTAGAGTATCATCAAGCATTGAATTAATTTTTTTGCCTGTTGATAATTGTTCTGTTAATTTTGCATAATCAAGATAATTATTTTGAATATGTCCTATTAGTGATGAATTTATTGCTGTTGATGAAACTCTTCCTATCATTTATTTACCCTTTATAATCCTAAACTTATTAATGTGTCTAATAGTGTATTACAAGTTGAGAATACTCTAGCTGAAGCAGAATAAGCAGTTTGAAATTTAACTAAGTCTGTTAACTCTTCGTTTAAATTTACCCCTGTTTGTTCTTTTGCCTTGTTGTCTAATGATGATACAATCGCATTTTGAGTTGTTGCTTCATTAGTTTTTGCTGTTGTTGCAGATGTGATTTTGCTTAAAATTCCGCTATAATAATCGCTTAATGAAATATTGCCAATATTATCAAATGCTGGTGATGTGTTATCTGTTTTGGTGTTAATCATTGCGATAACGTTGTCAGCATTACCTACTGCGTTTAAATCTACTGAATCAGGATCAAGTGGATCATAGTTTTCGAAGTAGGCTGTTGCTATAAAGTTGTAGCCATCTTCATTTGTTAATAGACTATTTACTGTGATATTTCCTGCAGTAATTGTATCTGAACCATCTTTTGTATTGAATATTACATAATCTTCTAAATTTGCATTTGATAACTGAGGAGTTGCACCTGTTGTATCTATATAGAATGCGCCTTCTCTTGTTTGTAATTCATTAAATACATCTGCGATTGTTTGTGCAAGTGTATCTAAGTTATTTAATACAGTGTTAACATTTACTCCGTCGGTTCCTGTTGTTGTATTAAGAATTGCTCCAAGTTTTCCTGAAGTTACTTTGTTGTTAACATTTTGGATTGTAGTGCCGTTTGATTTTTCTATCATTAACACGGCATTACTTTCATTTGTATTATCTATACCTTTGCGTTGACAATAGTCGTCATATTGTTGAGCAGTTTGAACATCAAATTTGCCTAAAACTTCAGCTCCACCAACAAGTTTTACTCCATCAAGAGATAAGTTTACTGTTCCGTTTGATTGGATATCTGTTTCAAAATCTCCATATTGAGCGATTTCTTTTAGTAATTGATCTCTTTGGTCTAGAAGGTTATTATTTTCTAATGTCCCTGTTTGAGAGGTTAAAATTAGTTTATTAATTTGAGCTAATTTATCTAGGCATTGATTTAGATTTTGAACTGAAGAATAGATTTCAGATTTTTCTAATGATTCAATTGATACTCCATCACCAACACTTTGATTTTTTATTTCATTCAAGTTATTTGACATTTTATTCATTGAATTTGTCAATGTTGATGCGGCATCTAAAAAGTTGATTCTTGCTGCCATATCATTAGGGTATTGGTTTAGGTTATCCAAAGCTGCATAGAAGTCTTCCAATGCGGTATCTAAACCTTGACCTTTTAACTCGTCAAACATGTTTGCTATATCTGTAATAGATTGTTGTTGTTTGTCTAAGTATGATTGTTCAGTTATTTGATCTCTGTAATATGAGCCTAAAAATGTAGTTGTATATCTCTCAACATTAATAATTTCTACACCAGCACTTGTTTTAACTTGAGTGTTTACATTATTATTTATAGGCATCCCAAGTATTGATGTTCCAAGGTTAACTTTTTGCTTGGAATATCCTTCTGTATTCATATTTGCAATGTTATTAGATATGATGCTAATTGCAGATTGGTTAACTCCTAATGCAGAAGATGACATACCTAATGTTGATAATAAACCGCTCATTAATTTTCTCCGTTATACATCTCGTATAATTGTACTCATTTCCATATTTTGGTTATCTTCTTTACCTTTGTCTGAATATACTGTCCCTTTTGGAGCACAAGATTCAATGATAATATTTAGTTTTTTATCTGTTATTATCATTCCGTGTTTTATTAGTTTCATATTTGTTAGGTTCAAAACTGAAATTGCACTTGATAAACTGTTTAATTTTGCTTGTTGTTCTTTTAGTTTTGAAACTGCTTTTGGGCATCTTTTTTCTGCTAATTCAATTAATTTTGTCATGCTTGGAACATCTTCTCCCAACAATTTGATGCCGTCTAAACGTAATAAGTCTATTTTCTTGATACTTTCGTAATTTTCAATAATCTTTGTATCAATTTTTGATAATTCTAAGATGTTATTTTTTACAAGAATTTCTTTTTTTTCTGTGTAAAGGTTTCTCATTTCTGTATATAGTGAAATTTCTTGATCTAAAATATTTATTAAATTCTTAAAGATTTCTTCTTGCATATTCTCCGCCCCTTATGCTATGTAGTCAGCTATTACACTTCTTCCGTAGGTTAAGCCATATTTTATATCTTCGTCTGTTAAATTTATCTCACCTACTTTTTGTGCAAAATTTCTAACTTCAGTAGTATCTATGTCTTTTAGTATATTGTCATTGTCTAATAAGTTAATACCATTAGAGGTATCTAAATCCATTGGATTGTTTGTTTGTTCAATTCTTTTGTTTGCATTAAAAGCGTTTAATGCATTTATCATTTGTAATGAACTGTTTCCGTTTATTGATGATACCATTCTAATTGTTTCCCTTATCCTTTACTAAATCTATTTAACGTATTTTTCCATTTGGTTATAAATTTGTTTTGCGAATCCGAATGATGTATTTGGATTGCTTGCCAAATCGTGTCCAATTTGTTGGTACATATATGGCCTGAATGAATCTAGATAGCCTCCTGATTTTTCTTCAAAAAGTCCACCTGTTTTATCAACTGTTTCTTCCATTGATGATAATATTTTAGTGATGAATATAGATTCAAATTCTTGTGCGGCTTTCATTAATTGTTCTTTGTTGTTGCCGGAATTTTTAATCTGGTTATATACTGCTTGATCTGCACTAACTGAACTTGTGTTTAATGCATTTCTTGTTATATCACTTACCATTCCTGATGTTATATCCATTTTCTCACCTTATATCACTACTAAGTCTGCTTGTAAGCTGCCTGCTTTTTTCAATGCTTGTAATATTGAGATTAAATCGATTGGTGCAACACCAATTGCATTCAATGCTTTTACTAAGTCATTTAAGTTGCTGTTTGCTGGCATGTTTACTAAACTTCCGCTTGCTTTTTGGATATCAACTGTTGGGTTCGCAAATCCAACTGTTGCTCCGGCTGAGAAAGCATTTGGCTGTGAAACTTCGTTGTTAGGAGTTACTGTAACTGTAATATTTCCATGAGCAACGGCTGCTGGTAATAGTTTTACATCACTTCCAATAACAACAGTTCCGGTTCTTTCGTTTACTACAACTCTAGCTGTTTCAACTGTAGGTGTTACTTCAATATTTTCGATTATTGATAAAAATCTGATTCTATCATTTTGGAATTTAGATGGAACACTTATTACAACAGAGCTACCATCAATTGCTTTTGCTGGAGCAATTGTATTAGAGATTGTTTGAGCAATTCTTGATACCATTGTATAATCTGATTTATCCATTGATATTGTTATTGTTCCTTCATCTCCAATTTGTGTTTCAATATCACGTTCCATAATTGCACCGCCAGGGATTCTACCTGTTGATGTTATTGCTGTTCTTTTAGATGCTGAACCTGCAATTTTGTTTATACCACCAACTGATACAGGACCTTGAGCTACTGCTACTGCTTCTCCGTTTGGTGCTTTTAAGATTGTTTGTACTAATACACCACCTTCTAAGCTTTTTGCATCGGCAATTGTTGATACTGTACAATCGATTTTATCCCCGTTTTTAGAAAATGGAGGAACTGTTGCTGTTACAATAACTGCTGCTGAAGAACCTTTTTGGATGTAGTTTTCTTGATCAATAACTGTTCCTAAGTTTCTTATTAACATTTTGTTAGTAATCTGTGTTGAACGAGAGTTATCACCTGTTCCAGGTAAACCAACTACTACACCATAACCAACTATTTGGTTTTCTCGAACCCCTTTTACGTGGGTTAGGTTCCCGATTCTTACTGGAGCTGCGATACTTGCTATTGGTGCTAGAACCCAGCTTAGTAATATTAATGTTATTGTAACTATCTTTTTAATCATATTATGTTTACCTCTAACCCTAGAATAAGTATTTGATAAGTCTGTTGAATATACCTTCGTTTTGACTTCTAGAGATTGTTCCTCTACCTGACATTGCAAATTGAAGATTTGCTAC
>CALUUV010000106.1 GCA_944324055.1 Candidatus Gastranaerophilales bacterium
TCAAGAAGTCTATCAGCAAGTGTTGATTTTCCGTGATCTATGTGTGCAATTATGCAAAAATTTCTTACATTTTCTCTGTATTTCATAACCTAATTATACATAAAACAAAAAACATGTATGTAATATTTTGTAATAAACTCTTATAAATTATGCAATATTAAGCCATAAAATTTCTTTATATTTACATAGGGAATTTGTTATGGGAAATATGATTGATAATTATATAAATACTCATACTCCATCTGTTGTGACTCAACAGAATAATCCTTCTATGAAAGGGGATAGTGTTCCTGTACAGCAAACAAACCCTAAATTTGATTCTGCAACATTTTTAGAAATGTATTCAAACTTAAAACTCAATAAAGAGTTATCAGGAGAAGGTCTTTGTATTGATGAAGGTAGAATCAATAATCAAGATGCTTATATAAAAACAGTATATAGTTATAAAGATAAGAAAATTTATAGAGAAGGGCTAATTGGTGGTAAAAAAATTGAGCTAGTTAGTAGCCATAAATTAGAACCTGATAGTTATCATATTAATTATAAAGGTAAATATAATAATAAAGATATAGATTTGACTTTATCTTATCCAAGAGAAGCAAAGTCTAAGGAGTTTTATAATAAAATCATCAGAAACAGATTATATATCCCAGATGATTTAGCAATATCAGGAACAATAGATAATCAACCATATTCAATAAAAATTCCAGATAGTCCAGTTCCAAGAGATTCTGATACAAAAGATATTGTAACTTTATTATTAGATTGTAACAGTTTCTCTCCTGCAGTGTTCAATGGGAATATTGTTGCTGTTGAACCTGGTAAATCTATTGTAAGAAATTGGGAACATAAAATAAATAAACGACATGAATTTTTCAATGAAAATGTAAAACCATTAATTTCTCAAACATTGTCAATGGCTGTTGGTACATTTGTTGGTATTGCATTAGGTAAAATCGGTCTTAAAAAGTAGTTTTAGATATTAAAGCTCAACAAATCAAATATCTCTGTGATATGATTGAATTATGGATTTAGTTGAACAGTCGTTGAAATGTCTTGAATATGATAGGGTGATAGAACTCCTTGCTAATTGCGCAAAAATTAAGCAGGCTAAAGAATTATGTCTAAATTTAAAACCTTATGATAATAGAAAAAATATAGAAACACAGCTTCAATTTACTGATGAAGCTAGACATATTCTTGATATGGCAATGGAGTTACCTATTGAATATGTTATTGATATTAAAAATACAAGATTAAATGTAGAATATTTTTCAGAAGAAGAATTAATTGATTTTGCTAAAACATTAAGAACTTCAAGAATCGTAAAAAGTTTCTTAAGAGAAAATGCTGAATCAGATTCTTTATTGAATAGTATTGCTCAAAATCTCTTTGTTGATAAAGATTTAGAAGATAGAATTTCTGATACATTTGATGAAAATTATGATGTAAGACCTAATGCAACTCAAACATTAAGTGGTTTGTTTTCATCTTTAAAAGATACTGAAAGTCAGTTAAAAGAAACTGTTACTAAGTTATTAAACACTCCTGATTTTAACAAACACTTGCAGGAAAATATTTATACAATTCGTGATGATAGAGTTGTTTTTCAAGTAAAGGCCCCATCTAAGAACAAGATAAACGGTATTGTGCATGATGTTTCTGCAACAAACAAAACTTTTTATATTGAGCCTGCTCAAATAGTACCTTATAACAATAAGATTAGAGAGGTTAATGCGGCTATAAGGGCTGAAATTATAAAGATTTTAATTGATTTAACAAATGGTATTAAGAACAATCTTGATGATATTAGAAGAACTGTTGATATATTGGCCGAAATCGATTTTCATTTTGCAAAAGCCAGATATTCAGTAAAAACATCCGCAGTAAAGCCGGAGTTAGCTGAAGATAAAATTATTAAAATAGATGAAATGCGTCATCCTCTTTTGATTGGTCGTGTAGATAAAATTGTAGAGAATGATTTTTCAATAGGTGAAGATTATAAATCTATTCTTATTACTGGTTCAAACACCGGTGGAAAAACAGTTGCCCTAAAAACAGTAGGCTTGTTTTTACTTATGACAAAATCAGGAATGTTTTTGCCATGCGGTAGATGTATCATTTACCCCTTTAGAAAAGTTTTTGCAGATATTGGAGATGAACAAAATATATTCCAAAATCTTTCTACTTTTTCATCACATATAAAAATTATTATTGATATTATAAATAACTCTGATTATGAAACAGTTGTTTTAATAGATGAGCTGTGTGCAGGAACTGATCCTCAAGAAGGAGCAATTTTAGCAGAAGTTATCCTTAAAAAATTGAAAGATTTAAATTCAATCTGTATAACAACAACTCACTATGGAGAATTAAAATCATTAGAATATACCGATAGATATTTTAAAAACGCAAGTGTTGAATTTGATACAACAACATTATCACCAACTTATAAATTAATTATTGGAATCCCAGGATTAAGTAACGCAATAGCTGTATCATCGATGCTAGGACTTGATAATGAGTTGGTAGATAAAGCAAAAGATTTATTGAATAATCATAGAGATATATCAAATACTGTTGTCGAAAAATTACAACATACACACCATAAATTATCTGTTAATTTACAAGAAACAGAAGACACTAGAAACGAAGTAGAAGAACTAAAAAAAGAATACGAAAAGAAATTAACAGAACTAAAAAAAGATAAAAACAAAACAATAAAACAAATAAAATCTCGTTTTGAAGGTGAGATGGATAGAGTTAAGTCTGAGATAAAAGATATTTTATACAATCTTAGAAAAGAAAAATCTGAAAAGATAGCAAGACGTTCTTATTCAAGATTAGCTAATTTAGAATCAAAATTCCATAAAGGGGTAAATGAATTAATTGAAGCTGAAAAATACGAGGAAATTGATTGGGAGATTGCTAAACCTCATGATGTGTTTATGGTTAAGGATTTAAACCAAGAAGTTGAATTACTTGAAATGCCTGATAAAAATGGAAATGTATTTGTTTTGATGGGGAATATCAAGACAAAAATGAAAAAGAATAAATTGGCTGTATTGAATAAATCTTTGATGAAGAAACCAAATACTCCTAAAAAATTAATTGAACCAATTGAGATAAAACGTTATTCAATGTCAAATACATTGGATTTAAGAGGTTTTAGAGTAGAAGAAGCTTTAGATGAACTAGAGGCATATTTAGATAAGGCAAGCTTATATAATCTAACTCCGGTATTTGTAATTCACGGTCACGGAACAGGTGCATTAAAACAATGCGTAAGAGATTTCTTATCAACGTCTCCATATGTATGCAAATTCCGCCCCGGCGAAAACGCAGAAGGCGGAGATGGTGTTAGTGTTATTGATATTAATTAAAAACTAATAATTTTTATATTTTTGATTAAGCATTTCTAATATATCATTTTTATCTGCATTTGGATTTCGTGTTGTATATTCTATAACATCTAAATTTACAGTTGCACGATTAATTTGAGGATTTGTTACTATATTCTTCATTACAAACTCATTTGTTACTTCTGAAACATCAACACTTGCACCAAAGTTTGTGGTATGAGTTTTAGTTAATGACATATTATATGAAACTGTACTGCTTTGAGCTGTATTACTTTTTGAGTTATTATTATCATTCATTCCTGATAAGTTTTCAAGAGCGTTTGTTGCATCTTTTTTACTTACTCCGTGATTTTGCATGTATTCTTGTATATAGTTATTTCGTTCTTTTCTTGCTGCTCTTTGTTCTTTGCCTTTCTTGCCCCAACGGAATGTTCTAGACCACCAATTGCCATCTTGGGCTGAAACATCATCAAATTTGTCTCCTGCGTTTGCATCATCTTTAGTTATTTCTTTTTTTATTTCAAGAGCATCTTCATATTTTGCTTGTTGTAATTCATTTGATTTTATTTCTAACTCTAAACGTTGAATTTCTCTTTTTGCTGCTGAAACACCTGCTTTTAGCTGTCTATTAGCATTTTTTAATTCTTGATATGATTTATATTCTGTTTCATAGTTTGTTCCGTTGGCTCCATCAGGCTGTGCTGCTGCATCCATATCTGCTTTTGCTTTTGCAATATCTTCTGGTTTGATTGCTGCAGCATCATTTTGAGTTTTTTCGCCTTCTAATTTAATTTTATTTTGTTCAAGTGTACTTTTTTGTTGACGTAAGTTAGTTAATTCAGTTTTTTTAAATGTAATTTGATCTTGTATATTTTGTTTTTGTGCATCATTTTCTGTTGTAGCTAGGTTTGCTTCTAGTTCACTAAGTTTAGTTTCGCCATTTGAGATTGATGTAGCGAGTGTTTGTATTTGTGTTGTTGTGTTATTAATTTGTGCTTCAAGTTGCGATGCTCTAGCTTTTTGTTTTGTGTCTAGAGATATTAAATTATTATATTTGTCAAAGGCTTTTTGATATGCGTCACCTTGTTTAGCTTCTTTCGTTGCATCTTTGCCTGGTGTCCCAGCTCCAAAACCATATTTTTCTTCCATTTCTTTCATTTTGGTTTCATTGTCTTTATAAGCTTGAGACTGGTCTCCAAGTGCAAGTTCTTGTTGTTTACCAAGTTCAGTTGTTAAATTGGTTATATTTCCTTGAATTTCTGAAATTTTTGTTTGTATTTCTGCAGCATTCATACCTCTAGCATATCCAACAACTTCGTTGTAAAGTTGTTGTTGTTGAGCTTGTTGCTGTTGTTGTGCTTGTTGTTCTGGGGTTACTTCCCCTCCTTTGCTAGCATTTTTGCCAGCCATTGCATAGCCGACTCCACCAAGTGCTAACCCAGTAATACCACCAACTAGTGACCAAATAGTTTCACTTTTACTTGGCTGGGACTGAGATACATTTCCATACAGAATATTCCCTGTAAGGTTTTGTAATCTATATGATTCACCTAGTTTTGAAGGTTGTACCATATTTGCTCTCCGGTTTAGTAGTATTACTGTGTAAGTAATAGTAATGTAAGACTCTATTTTGCTCTTACATCTTATATGCTCTATCTCTTACAAACTAATAAAGTATTTCTAAAATCTCTAATTTCACAACTTATGTTTTTTGTTACAAAAGTTAATATTCTTAAAATTTTGTAATTTAAAGTCGTCAAATAAGGGTTTTTGTACTATAATTATTCGCGTGGAATGTAATGAAAGGAATTTTATAAATGGTACTTGAAATGACTTACCCTGAACT
>CALUUV010000107.1 GCA_944324055.1 Candidatus Gastranaerophilales bacterium
GATAAAAATGCTTCCATCTTAGCACCTTTAACGCTTACTAAATAACCTTCTGATTCTTTTTTAATAACAGTACCTTCTACGATATCTGCTACTGCGTAAGATTTTGAAAATGATTCTTCTAATAGAGTTTCAAATTCATCTAACGTTCTTTCTAATGTTGCTGTCATTTTATATTCCTCCTTTTATTTCATTTACAACTTTTTCTATAACTGATTGAGGAGTTGATGCTCCTGCTGTTATTGCAATATCTTTTGCGTTTTCAATCAGTTCTTTATAATCCTTTAGTTCAGTATCTTTTTCGATGTGAATAGTTTTGCATATATCTTTTAGGATTTCTGCCAAGTGTGTTGTATTAGCACTTTTTTTAGAACCTACAACAATCATCAAATCGCTTTCTTGAGCAAGTTCTTTTGCTTCTTTTTGGCGCATTGATGTACTTGAGCAGATTGTATTTGCAATATGCAATTCTTTTGATATTGGTAAAAGATAATCAACTATGGATTTTAAATTATCAACACGTTGGGTTGTTTGAACAACTACTCCAACTTTTTTATGTTTTTTGATACTTTCTTTATATTCTTCTAATTTTTCAGGGCTGCTTGCAACGACAACATTTTTACTCCATAATTCAGCATTTGCCTTGATTGCAACTACTTCTGGGTGTTCTGATTTCCCTACAATTACTAAAAAATATCCGTCTTTTGCAAGCTCTATTGCTTGTTGTTGAACCTTTTTAACGTCCAAACAAGTTAAATCAACTATTTCAAATCCCGCATTTTTTACATCTTCAAATACTTTAGGAGATGCTCCGTGGCTTCTTATTACACAAATGCCTTCACCTTTTTCTGGAAGTTCATCAATAGTTTTGATACCCATTGCATCAAGCTCTTGGATAACTTGTGTATTGTGAATAAGTTCTCCTAAAATACAAATATTTTTATTTGGGTTATCTGCCTTTAATTTCTTAACAGTTTCTACTGCTCGTTTTACTCCGTAACAGAACCCTGCAAATTTAGCTAATTTTATATTTCGACTATTCAATAAATTGAATCTACTTTCTTAAAGACTAGAGAAAATTTTTTCTCAGTAATTATATTTAACATTAAACATTATTCTAAATCAAGACTCTCAAAATATTTTATCAGTTTTAATATTTATTATGTTTGTAAATAATTCTTCATATACTGGCAAAAAAAATATATTACAGCCATTATACCAAGTATGGAATTAGGAATTTTTAATTATAACAATCGTGTGTGTTCTTCTAATGTTAATTTTAAGCGTAAGCTGACTGAAGAAGAAAAACCTAAAATGGAAGCTGATATGAATAAAGCTTTTGATTATTTAGGTATCAAAAATCGTGCTTTAATTATACATGGATCAGTTTACCCAGATTCTAAAGATGGTGTGAAAAATGTTCATAATAATACACCGTTAATGCGTAATCATTATGTTGGGACTCCATATAGACAAAGAGATTTTAATAAGGTTGCTAAAATGCATGGATTCAATTGTATTCAATTAGGTCCAAATGGCGAGCTTTGTAAAGGGGATAATTCTCCATATCGTGCATCTATTTATGCTAAAAATCCTTTATTCCTTGATTATGGTGAAATGACAACAGATAAATATGCAAATATTTTATCTAAGAAAGATATTGATGATATTAATATAAGACCTAAACAATCTGGTAAACCTTATGAAATGTCTGATTTTGATGAGGCTAAAGAGGTTTCAAGAATTTTAAATCATAAGGCTTATAAGAATTTTGAGACAAAATTAGCCAAAGGTGATGTAAATGCTCAAAAATTAAATAAAGAGTTTGATAATTTTAAAGAAAATAACAAAAATTGGGTAGAAAAGTATGCAGTATTCCATGTTTTATCTGATATCCATGGTACAGATAACTTCCATAAATGGGATAATCCGACTGATAAACACATATTCAGTCTAAAAAATAAAGGAAATACTGCTGCAATAGACCGTTATGAAACTATTAAAAAACGCTCTAAAGATGATATTAATGAGTATATGTTTACTCAATTCTTAGTTGATAAACAAGAAAAAGCTGATAAAGCTGAAAGAGAAAAAGATGGTATAAAAGTAATTGGTGACCTTCTTGTTGGTTTCTCTTATGCTGATGAATTAGTTCATGAAGATGCATTTAAACCTGGTTGGAAAATAGGTGCTGAATATGGCGGACCTTGTAATTCTCCTCAAATTTGGGGTAATCCTCTTCCTGATCCAGATAAATTATTTAATGAAGATGGCTCTTTGGGCGAATCAGGTAAGCTTTTATATAATAAAGTTTTAAAAGCAACAGAAAATGTTGAAAATGTTCGTGTTGATAATGTTATGGGACTTGTTGATCCATATGTATATAAAGCTGATACTGTACATATAATTACAGGTATAGATAATGGTCAAAGTTATTCTATTGCGGATAGAGGTAAATTAAACGGTGGTAATTTATCATCTAAGCCTGAGGTAGATTCTGACGGAAATTATTTGAAAGTTTTACATAATATTGTTATTCCTGCACTAGAAGAAAATGGTATAAATCCAAAAGAAGCAGTTTGGGAAAACTTAGGTGAACAAACTGATGCGTTTAAACAAGTATTTGAACGTGAAGAACAACTTCCAGGTATAATATTGCCAACCGGTGGAAGAACTCAAGAATTATGTTTTGATTGGGCACCTGTAAGAGATAAAAAAACAGGTGAAATTAAGAAAAACGCAGAAGGAAAAGAGATTTGGGAACAATCAGTACAAAAACCTGATTGGAGTTTGATAGGCTCTCATGATAATATGCCAACATTTAAATATCTAAACCAAAGTTGGATATATGATTCAAATGGTGGTGGATATGGTTGGATGCCTGCATATTTAGGTGGGTACCTAAATCCGGATCCTAAAAAAGCAGATGAAAAAGATAGAATGATATCTGATATTCAAAAAGATCCAAGAAAAAGATTAAAAGCAAAATATGCTGAATTAATGCGTGGAACTCAAAATATTCAAGTTACTTTCTCTGATTGGTTAGCTATTGATAAGACATATAACCCTAGAGATAATAGTTCCGATACTTGGAAAACAAGAGTTTCTCAAGATTATAACGATAGATATCATGATAATTTAATTACAGAAAAAGCTCCTGTTATGAATATGCCTGAACTTGTTGGAATGGCAGTAAATGCAAAGGCTGGCATGATGGTGGCTAAAGGCTTAAAGGAACGAGGTGAGGCTTATGCGGAAGCTAATCCTATTATGGATAGCATGAAGCATTGGGAAAATGTTCTAAAAGAACCAGAGTCTTAGGGGTAAATAAGTAATTAAGTTATAATTTAATTATTCTTATTTTTATTTATATCATCAAGATATTTGCATGGAATATTTTCTTCTTTTAAATAGTTAATCCCCCACTTGTTTAATTCTATTATAATTGGGATTAATGTTTCTCCTCTTTTTGATAAAGAATATTCTGTTTTTGGTGGGATAACAGGATAAAGTTTTCTATTAATTATTCCATCTGCTTCTAATTCTTTTAGTTGTTGTATAAGCATTTTAGGTGTTGCTTGTGGAATTAATTTTTGTAACTCATTATATCTTAGAGTTTTATTAATTAAATGTCCTATAATTATTCCTTTATATTTACCTCCGATAATGTTCATCGTAGCTTCTAATGGACATTGATAACCCTTTTTTTCATTCTTAACCATAGTATTTCCTTTAGTTACTTTATTAATACTATTATACAAAAAAGTAAGTATTATACAAAAAAGTACATTCTTGTCAAAAAGTAAATAAGTATTTAAAATTAAAGAAATTTATTAAGGAGGTAATAATTATGCAAATTACTCAAATAAGAAATGCAACAATAATTGTGGAATATAATGATATTAAATTTTTAGTAGATCCTTGGCTTGGTCCAAAAGATTATATGCCAGGGTTTGAGGCTGCTATAAATTCAGAAATTCGCCAACCAAGAGTTGAATTACCAATGAGTATCAATGAAATTGTTGATGTTGATGCCGTAATATTAACTCATATTCATCCTGACCATTGGGATACTTACGCAGAAGATGCTATTGATAAAAATAAATTAATATTTGTTCAAGCGGAATTTGATAAAAATTATTTAGTTTCTAAAGGGTTTAAAAATGTTGAAATTTTATCACCTGACGGATTCGATTATAAAAATGTTATGTTATATAAAACTCCTTGCCAACACGGTAAAAGAGAAATTATAAAACCTATATGTGATAAAATCGGTATGCCATATGACGCTATGGGAGTAATATTTAAGAATAGAAATGAAAAAACTTTATATCTGGCTGGAGATACAATTTATTGTGGTGAAGTTAAGGATACAATGGATAAGTTTTTACCTGACATTGCAGTTTTAAATTTGTGTGGTGCATCTGTAATAAATGGTGAAAAACTTATTATGGATATACAAGATTTAAAAGAGTTTATTCAAGATTATCCAGATATTACTATTATTGCAAGCCATATGGATACAGTAAGTCATCTAACAGTTACTAGAAAAGATTTAAGAGAATTTGTAGAATTTAATAAGGTTGAAAAAATATTAATACCTGAAGATGGTGAAACTATTCCTTTATAACAAGTATTTGCATACTAAAAAGCCCCGCAAAGTGCTGAAACCTGTTTTAAAAGCATATAGCCTTTGGTATTTGTACTCCAAATACCCCAAGTGACAGCCGTTGATACGGTGGCTTTTTAGCTGAATACTTTAATAATTGTGGGTCTTAGAGTTCCGCTCCCGTCCTCGCCGGTAGAAATGGTATAACCCGTGGGTTAGAGTTTCCGTCCAGCTGATAGGTAACTTCTGTGACTGACCGCTTCCCCATATCCAATCCAAACATGTAGCTGATGGACGTTTTGAGTCCGTAATCTTGCGGATTTACTACTGTTGATTAAATCTGAAAATTAAGCCAAGTCTACTCTGTAAATGTATATAAT
>CALUUV010000108.1 GCA_944324055.1 Candidatus Gastranaerophilales bacterium
TCAGGTGGTAGTATTGATGTAATTGAATGGCTAGCATTATTGTCATCTTTGACTAAAAGCTCAAGATTAATAGCTTTAATTGCTTTTCTTAAAGCCATAGCGTGACGTTTATGGCGAGCATTCATATTATCAATACCTTCTTCTTTAATCATTTTTAATGCTTGGTTAAGCCCTACAATTAAATTAACTGCAGGAGTAAATGGAGTTGTGTCTCCTTCTACTGCTTTTTTATGTGCAGCCCAATCAAAATAGAAACTAGGGTGCTTACATTGTTCATATACTTTCCAAGCTCTTTCGTTTGCAGTTAAGAATGCTAATCCTGGTGGAATCATGAATCCTTTTTGAGATCCTGACACAAGAACATCAATACCCCATTCATCAGGTTTGCAAGGCATAGCACAAACTGACGTAACACCATCAACAACAGATATAGCCCCGTGTTCTCTTATAATTGAACATAAAGTTTTAACATCATTAGCTGCACCTGTTGAAGTTTCACTATGAGTAAGAGTTACGATTTTAATTTTCTTGTCTGTATCTTCCGCAAGTCTTTTTCTTAAAACTTCTGGATCAATAACTTCACCAGCTTCAACTTCTATTTTTTCAACGTTAGCACCTCTTGATTCTGCAATTTTAGCCCAACGGTTACCAAAATTTCCAAGAGATAGACATAAAACGTTATCGCCTTCATTAACAAGGTTTTCTAGTGCTGCACACATAGCACCTGTTCCGCTTGATGTGAACATGAATACATCATTTTTTGTTTGGAAAACATATTTTAAATTTTCATAAACTTCTTTTAATATGGAGGAGAATTCGGATGATCTGTGTCCAATAGGGTGTTTTGCTATTTCCATCATCACTGATTCTGGTACTGGTGTAGGACCTGGAATCATTAAAAAAGTTTTGTCTTTCATTAATTCTCCTCCTTATTTTATACAAGTTAATTTTGACATAAAATAAAAAATAATGATAGTTTGTAAGAAAAATTAATATTTCAGCAAAAAATATATTTATAAGTGTTATTTATAATGAAAATAAGGAGTAAAATGAAATGAAAATCCCAGCTATAAAATCAGGAAATGCAGTTACAAGACAATATCGAAATATGAGAAAATTATTAGGGGCTGCAACAATTGGCTCAGGTACTTCTGCAGTTGCTGCAGGACACGCATTTACATCAAAACAACCTGTTGAAGGTGCTTTATGTTCAGCGTGTTTAGTTTATGCATTAAAAGGTATGCAAGATGCTTTTTCTGCAATGAAACAGTTAAGACCTGATTATAAGGCTATCGTAAAAAGAGCAAAAAATATTTATAATAAATAAGGAGCTAATATGAAAATACAACCTTTAAAAACAGGTTCTGCAATTAATAGACAATATAGTAATGCAAAAAAAATAGCATTATCTACAGGTGTTGGTTCTGGAGTTGCTTTATCATCATTAGGGCATGCAATGTCGAATAAAAATCCTTTAGAAGGAGGTATTGCTATGTCAGGATTTTGCTTATTAGCTGATACATTTGTGGATTCTATTAAACATATAAAAAAATTAAAACCTGATTATAATGCAATAGTAAAAAGAGCAAAAAGTATCTATAATAAATAGGCTTTAAGCAATTGTTATTTCATCTAAAGAATTTATTGAGTAAGGGGATGTTTCTAACAAACATTCTCTTTCTATTTGACCTGTTGCAACAAGTATAGTTTTTTCTATTCCTGCATTTATTGCAGCTAAATAATCCATAGGAGCATCGCCTATCATTATAGTTGTTTTAGGATTTGCATTTATCTCAGTTAATGCCATTTTAGCTGGAACTCCACTTTCTTTATGTTCTGGTGTAGATTCTCTACCTATCACAACATCAAATAAATTGTTCCAATCAAAATGATTTAATGTTAAAAGTGTAGATTCTTTAGAATCAGATGTTACAATTCCACATTTAATTCCCTGTTGACGTACTTTTTTTATAAAGGTAATTGCAGTATCAATAGGCTTTGTGTATTTTTCCATTTCTTTATAAAAAATAGTGTTTATATAATCAAAAATTTCTTCAATTTCTTTGTGTGTTGTTTCAACATTGCATTCTTTTAAATTCTCACAGAAAATATCAATTATTTTAGGTCTTGAATAAAGAGCTGTTATTCCATCTTTTAACATTTTCCCTGTTAAAATGTCATATCCTAAATATAAGCAAAGTTTCTCAAATAGTTTATCGTCCAAGTTAAATCTTTTGATGACTTCTTTTGCTCTTAATTCTGTCATTTTCCCCCAGAAATAATGTAAATCAATAAAGGTACCATCCTTATCAAATAGGATGGTATCAATATTGTTTATTTCCCAATCTTTAGTTTTTAAACTAATCACGCATATTCTCCAATGAAGTATCTATAAGGTTTTTAGCAATTTTAACTGCTTTATCCATTACTTCTTCATTTTCATAAAAATCATCTCTTTCAAGATATTCTTTTACAATTTTTCTCGCATAAGAACCAACAGCTAAACAATGTGGTTTTACACCACACATTTTAGTTAATTCTGTCGATTTTGTATTTGTGCCACCTGACATCATAATATATGCTGGCATGTTTGCATTTTGGAATAATTGGGCAGTTGCAACAGCTTGTAATGTTGTTCCATACTCGTCATTGCTTCCACTCATTGCAATTCCATCAGCTTGAATGATTGTTGTAAATGGCTTACGAATGTTTAACATTCTCTTCACTCGTTCTTTTAATTTCCTGTCTCCTAATTCTGAACGGTCAATTGAAATACATAACATACCATCAAACATTTCATTTAGTTGTAACCATTTTTTATCAACATCTTTTTCGTCTTCAGATATTGCGTGAAATTCAATACAATCTATTCCCTTAGCAATTAGTTTTGGTAATACTTCATTGTAATCTTGAAGTTGGCTAACCATTTCTATTGCATTTTTAGGACATTGTTTAGCACATTGCGTACAACCTAAGCAACGTTCTTTTTTTACTTTATACTTATCAAGTTCGATTATTGCATCGTGTGGGCAAATTAACTTACATTTCCCACATTTTACGCATTTATCTTGGTCAATTACAGCTTTGGTAATATGAGGGTCCCCATCAATACCAACGCTTACACATAGATATCGATTGTCTTTAATCCCAGCTCTTTCTAAACCTCGTTTTGCAGCATCAACAATTTCAGGTTTAGCGCATAAGTCAAAAAACATACAACCAGCTTTTGAATATAAAGTTACAAGTCTTTCAACTTCTTGCGCATCTTCATTTCCTGCTCCGCAAACGAGTTTGAAGCATTGACGTTGTTCTAATAAATCTTTTAACATATTATACTATTCCTTGTGCTCTCATTGCCTTTGCAAGTTTTTGGAATGCTGCAATATTTGCTCCTGCAACATAGTTTCCACTACAGCCGTACTTATCAGCAGCATTTTTACAAGATTCAAATATGTTAATCATTATTTGATTAAGTTTAGATTCTACTTCTTCAAAGGTATATGAGAATCTCATACTGTTTTGTGACATTTCAATTGCTGAAGTTGCAACACCACCAGCATTTGCAGCTTTAGCTGGTGCAACTAATACATTGTGTTTTAAGAAGTATTCTGTTGCTTCTGCTGTACAAGGCATATTAGCACCTTCTCCAATTGCAATTACTCCATTTTCAACAAGTTTTTTAGCTGAGTTTAAAGTAACTTCGTTTTGTGTCGCACAAGGTAATGCGATATCAGCTTTTATTGTCCATACAGGGAAATCTTCATTAGTAGTTTCTATGTATTGAGCATCTTTGTGTTCTCTTAAGTATTCTTTGATTCTTCCTCTTTCAACTTCTTTGATTTGTTTGATAAGGTCTAAATCAATACCGTTTTTATCATAGATACAACCATTTGAATCACTCATTGCAACAACTTTTGCACCATATTCCATAGCTTTTTCACAAGCGTAAATTGCAACGTTTCCTGATCCAGAAATAATAACTGTTTTACCTTGTAATGAATTTTGGTGAGCTTTCAACATTTCTCTCATAAAGAATATTAATCCATATCCAGTAGCTTCTTTTCTTGCTAATGAACCACCATAAACGATTTCTTTACCTGTTAAAACTCCGCCTTCAAATGCGTCTCTAATTCTTTTATATTGACCGAATAAATATCCAATTTCTCTAGCTCCCACTCCAATATCACCAGCAGGAACGTCAACATCTTGACCGATGTGTCTATATAATTCAGTCATAAAGCTTTGACAAAATCTCATGATTTCATTGTCTGATTTTCCTTTAGGGTTGAAATCACTACCACCTTTACCCCCACCAATAGGAAGCCCAGTTAGAGCGTTTTTGAATATTTGTTCAAAACCTAAAAATTTCATAATACTTTGGTTTACGCTTGGGTGAAATCTTAAACCACCTTTGTATGGTCCAAGTAATGAACTGAATTGTACTCTATACCCTCTGTTAACGTGAACTTGTCCATTATCATCCATCCAAGGAACTCTGAAAGTAATTATTCTTTCTGGTTCAACCATTCTTTCTAAAAATGCATTTTTTTCATAATCATCGTGTGCATCAATAACAGGTTCTAATGATTCAAGAACTTCTTTAACAGCTTGTAAGTATTCTGCTTCATGTGGGTTTTTCTTTTCTGTATCAACTAAAACTCTTTCTAAGTACTTATTCATAATTCATTTCCCTTCCAAAAATATTTCTTTTTTTTTATACAACGAGAGAAATTGAATTTCAATAAATTTTTATAAGATTTAATATAATCTTTATATGTTAGTTTGTAGATGACAAAGCTAACGCTTTGTGGTTCTCATCCCTGTTCATAATTATTTATAAAAAATAAAAAACGGAGAAGGCGGGATTGTCTTGCTCGTTCGCGTATAACGGGTCTACGGTTTTTCTTTTCACAAGTTGCACTTGTTCCAAAGAAAAGACCTTCGCCCTCAGCTCACTCGCGC